>JADGRS010000177.1 GCA_017880705.1 Burkholderiales bacterium | reverse complement strand
CGCGTTGAAGCGGCCCTGCCGCGTGAGGCTCCACACCGATTCCCAGTACGTGCAGAAGGGCATCACCGAGTGGATCCACGGCTGGAAGGCGCGCGGCTGGCGCACCGCCGCCAAGGAGCCGGTGAAGAACGTGGACCTCTGGAAGAAGCTCGACGAGGTGGTGCGCGCGCACCACATCCATTGGGTGTGGGTGAAGGGGCACGCGGGGCACGAGGGCAACGAACGTGCCGACGCGCTCGCCAACAAGGGAGTGGAGTCGCTGCAATGAACCCGGCCTCGCGCAGGAAATTCCCGCGATGAGAAGGATCGTCCTCGATACCGAGACCACGGGGCTCGAGCCCGCCGAGGGCCATCGCATCATCGAGCTCGCGTGCCTCGAGCTCGACGGGCGGCGCGCGACCGGGCGCCACTTCCACCGCTATGTGAATCCCGAGCGCGTCATCGACCTCGCCGCGACCCAGGTGCACGGGCTCACGGCCGAGGATCTCGCCGACAAGCCGAAGTTCGGCGACATCGCCGACGAGTTCCTCGATTTCGTCTCCGGGTGCGAGCTCCTCATCCACAACGCGCCCTTCGACGTGGCGTTCCTGAACGCGGAGCTCGCGCGCATCGGCCGCCCCGCGGTCGATTCCGTCTGCGTCGTGACCGACACGCTCACCATGGCGCGCGAGATCAACCCCGGCAAGAAGAACTCCCTGGACGCGCTGTGCGAGCGCTACGCGGTCGATCATTCGAGGCGCACGCTGCACGGGGCGCTCCTCGACGCGCAGCTTCTCGCCGACGTGTGGCTCGCGATGACGCGCGGCCAGGAGACGCTCGACATCGTGATGGCCGCGGGCGCGGCGCCGGCGATGGCGTTGAGCGAGGCGCCGCGCGCGGCCTCGCTCGTGGTCCTGCGCGCGAGCGATGAGGAGCTCGCCGCGCACCGCGCCATGTGCGAGCGCATCGCGGCCGAGAGCAAGGGCCGCTGCCTCTGGTTGCGCGAGCCCCTGGCCGCCTGAGGCCCCGATGACGGACGCCGACAAGCCAGCGGCTTCCGAGCCGGCGAAACTCCTCTCCGCGCGGCTCGTCGCGCTGGGCGCCATTCCCATCGCGGTGTTCTGCGCCGTGTACGTGCTGGCGCGCGCCTTCCTCGGATCGACGACGGTCACCGCCCAGGCGTGGACGCTGTCGATGGCGCTCCTCGCCGCGCTGGCGAGCCTGTTCGTGCTGGGCTCGCTCCTCGCGCGCGTCGTCGTCGGGGAAATCGAGATGGTGCGCGAGGCGGTGCGCAACGTCACGGGCGGCGTGCAGCAGACGCTTCCCGAGCTCTCCGAGCCCCTCGAAAACCTCAAGCAGGAGGTGCTCGGGGTCGGAGAGACGATCAAGGCGCAGCATGGGCGGCTCCAGGAGCGGCTCGACACCGCGCGCCAGCAGATCTTCTTCCTCACCAACCACGACGCGCTCACGGGGCTGCCGAACCGCAAGGCGCTCGAGGAGCGCCTCGAGAGCGCGCTTTCCACGGCGACGAGCCAGGGCAGCACCCATGCGCTCCTCTACGTCGACATCGACTTCTTCCACCGCATCAACGATTCGTTCGGCCACCTCGCGGGCGACGAGCTGCTCAGGCGCATCACGCCGGTCATGCAGTCGAGCCTCCGCGAGGGGGAGCTCCTCGCGCGCATCGGCGGCGACGAGTTCGCGGTCCTCCTCGAGAACTGCAGCGCGGAATTCGCCCACTCGGCGGCGACGCAGCTGCGCGACGCGGTGCAGGGCTGGCAGTTCCAGTGGAACGAGAAAGCCTTCCAGGTCGGCGTGAGCGTGGGCGTCGTCGCGATCACGCGCCTCGCCCCGAGCCTCTCGGCGATCCTTTCCGAGGCCGACACCGCTTGCTTCACCGCGAAGGAGCAGGGGAGGAACCGCGTCTTCGCCTTCCACGACGCAAGCTCCTCGCAGTACATGCGCCAGACGAGCCGCGGGTGGCTCAAGCGCATCAACGACGCCCTTACCGAGGGGGCGTTCACGCTGCTGTACCAGCCGATCGTGCCGATCGACTCGCCGCAACTCGTCGGAGTCCCGCGGGTCGAGGCCCTGCTGCGCATGAGCGAGACGGGCGGCGAGCTGATCCTGCCAATGTCGTTCATCCCGGTGGCCGAGCGCTACGACCTGATGCGCACCATCGATCGCTGGGTGGTCGAGCGCGCCTTCTCGGACTACCGCAGGCTCGCGAAGCTGCGCGGGGAGAGGGCGCCCGCGGAATTCTCGATCAACCTCTCGGGGCACACGCTCTCGAGCCCCGATTTCGCCGAGTTCATGAAGGAGAAGTTCACCGAGTACGACGTCCCGCCGCAGTCGATCTTCTTCGAGATCACGGAGACGGCGGCAATCGCCAACGTCGAGCGCGCCCGCGCGCTGATCGAGGCGCTGCGCGCCATGGGCGTGCGCTTCCTCCTCGACGACTTCGGCAGCGGGCTCTCGTCGTTCAACTACCTCAAGCACTTCCCGGTGGACGGCATCAAGATCGACGGCCTCTTCGTGAAGGGCATCGCCAAGAACTACCTCGACTACGCCCTGGTCGAGTCGATCCACAAGATCGCGACGAGCCTGGGGCTGCAGACCATCGCCGAATACGTCGAAACCGAGGAAATCGCCCGCAAGCTGGTGCAGATCGGGATCGTCATGGGCCAGGGATTCCACCTCTCGCCGCCGCGCGCCTGGGAAACTCTCTTCGAAAAGGAGCCTGCTGTATAATTCGCGGCTGCCGAATGACAACGAAAAACTCCAGCGCCATGCACCCCACCAGAATCCTCGCCCTCGCCGCCGGCTTGTGCATCGCCGCGTGCGCTCTCGCCTCCCAGGCGGCGGACAACAAAGTCACCGTCGAGAACCGCATCGCCCAGTGCCAGGGCTGCCACGGCATCCCCAACTGGAAGACCGCCTTCCCCGAGGTCTATCGCGTGCCCAAGCTGGGCGGCCAGAAGCAGGCCTACATCAGCGCGGCGCTCAGGGAATACAAGACCGGCGAACGCGATTTCGCGACCATGCGCGCCATCGCGGCGGACCTGTCCGACGCCGATATCGAGCAGATAGCCAAGTACTACGGCTCCGACGCCGTCCCCGCCACGGCCGGTTCGGCCGAATCGAAATGAGCGCGGCCATGAAACGCAAACTCCTCGCCATCGCGCTTCTCGCGTTCGCTTTCCCCGTCGCGGCGGCATCGGGCGACGCCGAAGTCGGCAAGAAGAAATCCGGCCCCTGCGCCGCCTGCCACGGCGCCAACGGCGTGAGCCCGAGCCCCGCCTTCCCGAATCTTGCGGGCCAGTATCCCGATTACATCGAGACCGCGCTGAAGCACTACCAGAACGGCCGGCGCAAGAATCCCATCATGCAGGGCCAGGTGGCGAACCTCACGCCCAAGGACATGATGGATCTCGCCGCGTACTTCTCGAGCCAGCCGGGGTTGCAGGTCAAGCACTGAAGCGGTGACGGGGTCCTTCGCGGGGGACGATAGCCAACTCCAGGAGGCGCCATGAATCGCATCGTGCACATCTCGCTCAAGGTCGACGACGTCGATCGCACCGGGGAGTTCTACCGGGACGTCTTCGGCTTCGTCGATTCCGAGACGCGCAAGACGCGCGACCATCTCTCCCGCCACATGAGCGACGGCGACATCGACTTCACGCTCATGGAATACGACGCGGGCACGCGCTCGGCCGAGTCGCGGGCCGCGGGCGACGGCCCCTGCATCCACCATTTCGCGATCGAGGTCGAGGACATCGCGAAAGCCACCGAGGAAATCCGCGCGCGCGGCTGCACGCTGGTGAGCGATCCCGGCGTGATCCCGGTGAAGTTTCGCGCCCCCGGAGGAACCGTGGCGGAGCTCGTTCCGGTCGGCCGCTACAAGCGCGTCGACACCGGCGGCAACGCCGATCATATCGTCCACCTCTCGCTCAAGGTGGACGACGTGAAGAAGGCGGGCGACTTCTACCAGGAAGTCTTCGGCTTCAAGGACGCGGTGACGCGCAAGACCCGCGACCACCTGTCCCGCCACATGAGCGACGGCGCGATCGACTTCACGCTCATGCAATACGACGCGGGCACCCGATCGAAGGAATCGCGGGCGGCCGGCGACGGTCCCTGCATCCATCATTTCGCGATCGAGGTGCCCGACATCGAGACCGCGACGCGCCAGATCGCTTCCTACGGCTCCGAGATCGTGAGCGATCCGGGCGTGATCCCGGTGAAGTTCCGCGCGCCCGGAGGAACCATCGCCGAGCTCGTGCCCGTCGGCCGCTACAAGCGCTGACCGCGCCTTGATGCCTTCCTTCGTGCGCCGCGGGGACTTTTGGGCGGGGCTGGCGCTCGCCGCGCTCGGCACCTATATCGTTTCCGAAGCGCGCGGGTGGGTGTACATGGGCGAGGACGGCCCCGGCGCGGGATTCTTTCCCATGTGGTACGGAAGCGCCATGATCGTGCTGTCCCTCGCCCTCGTCGCGACGACGGTGCTGCGCGGCGCGCCCGAACCGTCGCGTTCGATCTCGCCATGGCAGGACCTGGGCCGGGCGCTCGCGTGCTGGGCCGCCTTCGTCGCGAGCGTCGCGCTGATGCCCGTCGTCGGGTTCCCCATCGCCTTCGCGCTCCTCACGTGGTTCATCGTCGCGGTGATGGCGCGCCAGCCGCAGCGCACCGCGTGGGCCGTCGCGATCGGCGGATCGGCGCTCTTCTACGCGATCTTCGAGTTCGGGCTCGACCTGTCGCTGCCCCGCGGAATGCTCTACTAGGGATGGATATCCTCTCGGGGCTCATGCAGGGCTTCCAGGTCGCGCTCACGCCGGCCAACCTGCTCTTCTGCGTCGTGGGCGTGGTGCTCGGCACCGTGGTCGGCGTGCTTCCGGGACTCGGGCCGCCGGCGACCATCGCGATGCTGCTGCCGCTCACGTTCAAGCTCGATCCCACCGGGGCGATGATCATGCTCGCGGGGATCTACTACGGCGCGAAGTACGGCGGCTCGACCACCTCGATCCTGCTCAACGTTCCCGGCGAATCGTCGTCGGTCGTCACCTGCATCGACGGCTACCAGATGGCGCGCAAGGGCCGCGCCGGCCCCGCCCTCGGCATGGCCGCGATCGCCTCGTTCATCGCGGGAACCTTCGGCGTCGTCGCGCTGATGCTGGTGGCGCCCGCGCTGGCGAAAGTCTCGCTCGCCTTCAGCGCGCCCGAATACTTCGCGCTGATGGTGCTCGGCCTCACGCTGGTGGTGCTCCTCGCCGGAGAATCCCTCACCAAGGCGCTCCTCGCCATGCTCGTGGGCCTCTGGATCGCGAGCATGGGAACCGATCTTTTCACCGCGACCTCGCGCTACACCTTCGGGCAGATGGAGCTTCTCGGCGGCATCGACTTCACCATCGTCGCCATCGGCATCTTCGCCATCGGCGAGGTGCTCGCGAACATGGAGCCCACGCAGCCCGCCGAGATGCTTCCCGTTCCGAAGGGACTCAGGAACCTCATGCCGACGTGGGACGACATGAAGCGGTGCCGGTTCGCATTCGTGAACGGGTCCGTGATCGGCTTCCTCATCGGCCTGCTGCCCGGCGCGGGTGCGACCATCGCCTCGTTCATGAGCTACGGCATCGAGAAGGCGGTCTCCAAGCGTCCCGAGGAATTCGGCCATGGCGCGATCGAGGGCGTCGCGGCGCCCGAAGGCGCGAACAACGCCGAGACCGGCGGCGCCCTCGTGCCGCTCCTCACGCTGGGCATTCCCGGCAGCGGCACCACGGCGATCCTGCTCGCCGCGCTGGTGCTGTGGGGCTTCAAGCCGGGGCCCCTCTTCATCCAGGACAGCCCGCAGCTCTTCTGGGGGCTCGTCGCGAGCATGTACATCGGCAACGTGCTCCTCCTGATCCTCAACCTGCCGCTCGTCGCCGTCTTCGCGCAGCTGCTCAAGATGCCCGGCTATGCGATGTACCCGCTGATCCTCGGCGTGTCGATCGTCGGCGTGTACACGGTTTCGGCGAGCATGTTCCACCTGTGGCTCCTCGCGGGCTTCGGATTGTTGGGCTACGCGATGCGCAAGCTCGAGTTCCCGACGGCGCCGCTGGTGCTGGGGCTCGTCCTCGGAGACCAGATGGAGAAGGCGCTGCGCCAGTCGCTCATGATGTCGCAGGGCGACCTCTCGATATTGCTTCGCCCCATCCCGAGCGTGCTGCTCGGCGCCGCGGCGCTGCTGCTCGTCGTGCCGCTCTTCAAGAAATTCAACGCGGTCCGCGTCCAGGTCATCGACCGGGAATCGTGATGGACTTTCCAGGGGAGGGAATCCCGATGTTTCGCGCTTCGCACGCACGCACCGCCGCATTCCTCGTCGGCGCGCTTCTCGCCGCGGGCCTGGCGAACGCGCAATTCCACCCGACGAAGCCGGTGGACATCATCGTCCACACCGGCCCCGGCGGCGGCAGCGACGTCCTCGCGCGGGCCATCGCGGTGATGATGGAGAAGGAGAAGCTCGTTCCGGTGCGCATGCAGGTCATCAACAAGCCCGGCGGCAACGGCGCGGTCGCCGCGGCGGCGATCGCCGAGAAGAAGGACGATCCGCACACGATCGGCCTCATCACGAGCGTGTGGATCGCCAATCCCCTCACCACCAGCGAGGCGAAGGTCACGCTCTACGACCTGAAGCCGATCGCGCAGCT
>JADGRS010000176.1 GCA_017880705.1 Burkholderiales bacterium | reverse complement strand
GCGTCTCGAAGAGCGAGATGAGGTCCGAGCCGCCGATGCGATCGGACCTGTTGGCGGCCGAGGGCGGGCTGTATGGCAGGATCGGGCCGACGTAATCGCGCACCGGATCGTCGAGGCTCCTGATCATGCCGCGATCGAACGCGACGCCGATCACGCTGGAAAGGAGGCTCTTGGTCACGCTGTGGGCCATGTCGACGCGCGCGGGCTCGCCCCATTCCGCGACGATGTAGCCCCGGTGCACGATGACGCCCGTGGGATCGCCGCGATCCTTGATGGGCCCGATGGCATAGCCGAAGGGCTCGCGACCGAACGTCTGGTAGTGGTTGAGGACGAGGTCGCGCGGGTTCTTCGACTCACCCGCGATCGCCGCATCGATCGCATCCTTGAGGAGCGCCGCGTCGATGCCCGCTTCCGCCGGGGTCCTGTGCTGCCAGTTCGCGTCGGGATAGTAAACGGCGGGAGAACGAGATTGCGCCGAGGCGCAAAGCGAGAGCAGCACGAACCCGAGCAAACCGAGGCGATGCAACAAAGGGCGGCTCCAGCGCGTTTGGCGCCCTATGCTACTCCCTCGAGAGGCAGGGGTATGCCTCGGCTGGACGCGGGCTCGGCCACCATCGCCGTGCCTTCGACCATCCCTTCATCGGACGTGAGGCGAATATGGCGCCAGGTGCTCGCGGCAAGCATGCCGTCGCGCGCCATCACCCGGTTCTCCATGCGCCAGGTGCCCGAGTCGTTGCTCGCGGCCAACGCCGGCCCGAGGGCGAAGGGGGCGAGGATCTCCGAGCTGGGCCTCCCAAGCAGCTCGACGCGGCTCCATCCGGTCAGCGCGAGGGCGGCATCGTTGCAATAGGTGATGCGTCCCTGGGCATTCGCCATGAAGCACGGCATGTCGAGGTGGTCGACGACGCTGCTGAAGCGCCGGCCATCGTCGCGTGTCACGACCTCGAGCTTCGTGCGGTGCGTCATGTCCACGGCGAATCCCGCGATGTGATCCACCTGCCCGCCTTCCGCGCGGACGGGGAACGCGCGCACCCGGATCCAGCGCAACGTCCCGTCGGGGCGGATGATCCGGCAGTCGTATTCGAACTTGCCGTCCGCGCCCCTGGAGGCGATCCGTGCCTGGACCCCGCTGCGATCGTCGGGGTGGATCGCGGCACGCCATGTCGCGGGCTCCGCGCAGAGGCTCGCGCACGTGCGTCCCCACAGCTCTTCGTATCCCGGGCTTACGTAAGTGAATTTCGTGCACGTGGTGTCGGCGAGAAAGAACACCTCACGGATGTTCTCCGCGAGCTGGCGGAATTGCGACTCGCTTTGCTGGAGGCGCCGCATCGCGTCCTCGCTGTTGCGCTGGTTCGCGGACAGCCGCGCCTGCGTGTCGGCGAGCCAGCCCATGACGCTCGCACGGCTCCTCTCGCGCACGACGATCGGCTGGGAAAAATCGCCGCGCCCGAGCGCCGCGATCCTCGCGTGCACCGCGTCGATCGATCCGCCCATGACCCGGTGAATGATCCAGTAGGTCCTCAGCAGGATCGCCACGAGCAGAAGGCTGATCACGATGATGGCGGTGCGTACCAACGACGAAGCTCGCTCGGCGGCCAGGACCGCCTCATGGGTGCGCTTGTCCACCAACGTCCGGAACTCTTCGATCGGCGCGAGGACGGAAGCCTTGTCGGCGAGATATGAAGCATCGCTCAGCATGGCCAGGGCGCCCGCGGTGTCGCGCACCCCGGCTGCGCCGGCGTCGGCCCTCGCGATCGCGGCGCCTTCCGTCGCGGAGATCGCGTCCGAACGCGCCTTCGCCTCGCGCAACATCGCGGTCTCCTCGGGCGTGATTCCGAGGCGCGCGAGCAGGTCCAGGAGCGGGACCGCCTCTCCCGTGAGCGGGTTCTTCGAATTGTGGTCCTCCGAGAAATAGAAGTCCCAGTAGACGCGCCCGCCGCTCGTCGGACGAGCCAGCTTGCCGTCGCGCGTCGCCACGACGATGTCGTAGCGCCGCTTGAAGATCGGATCGCCGGTGACGATGTAGCGCGTGGCCAACCGTCCGAGGACGTTGCCCGACTGGCGCAGCTCGTCGGCGAGCGCGATCGACAGGTTGCGCTGCTCGCTCGCGCGGTCGACCTCCGCATCTGTGAAGAGGTCCCAGGTGAGGACCGCCGCGAGGGCGAGCACCAGGATGCAAACGAGAAAGATGCTGACCCTGAATGCGGTTGGCTTCGCGGAAAAATTCATCGGGCCATCATGCCTGCCGGCGCCTCGTCGGCATTTCGGGGAATTCGGAGGGGTCGGACATCCATTTCCCTAGGGCCGCCTGTCGATGTCGATCAGCCCGGCGCGCACCGCGAAGACCACCAGGCCCGGGACGTCGCGGATCTCGAGGCGTTCCATGATGTGCGCGCGATGGGTCTCGACGGTCTTCACGCTGATCTCGAGCGCGAACGCGATCTGCTTCGTGCTCTGCCCCTCGGCGACCATGCGCAGGATCTCGAGCTGCCGCGGGCTGAGGCTTCCCAGGCCCCCGGAGACCTCCCTCGAGCTCGCGATCATTCCCGAGACGACGTGCCGCGAGATCCCCGGGCTGAGATACGTCTCGCCCGCGGCGACCGACGCCACGGCCGCACCGAGCTCGGACGTGGCGGAGTCTTTCAGCAGGTAGCCATTGGCGCGCGCTCGCAACGCGCGCAGCACGTGGTTCGAGTCGGCGTGCCCCGAGACGACCAGCACGCGCACGTCGGGGCAGCGCGCCTTGATCCGCTCCGTGGTCTCGATTCCGTCGAGGTCCTTCATGCCGATGTCCATGATCACCAGGTCCGGCAAGTGCGCCTCGACGAGCGTGAGGGCGTCGATTCCGCTCCCGGCTTCGGCGACCACGCTCGCGCCGCCGCGCTCGAGCACGGCGCGCAGGCCCGCGCGAACGATCGGGTGGTCGTCCACCAGCAGGATCCGAAGCGCGGCCGTCACGGCGCGCGCTGCGCCAGTCGCAGCCACTCGAGATACGATTCCTTGTCCATCGGGCGCGCGATGAGGAAGCCCTGCGCCTGCTCGCACCCGAGCGTGCGCAGCAGGTCGAGCTCGAGGTTCGTCTCGACGCCTTCCGCCACCGCCGGGATACGCAGCTTCCTCGCCATCTCGAGGCTCGATTCGAGGATCGCCCTGCTGGGGTCGGACGCGAGCGCTTCCTTCACGAAGCGCCGGTCGATCTTGAGCTCCGTGAACGCGATGAGCGTAAGCCGCTCCATCGACGAATAGCCGATGCCGTAGTCGTCGATGGAAAGGCCGAATCCCTGCATCCTCAGCCGCGACAGGCTTTCGAGCGCCCCGTTGCTGGCCGCCGCCGACTCCGTGACCTCGAGGGTCATCTGCGCGGGGTCGAGACCTTGCGCGCGGACCGTCTCCACGAGGTGGTCGACGAACGCGACGTTGCGAATCGTCTCGGGAGAGACGTTGACGGACACCGTTCCGGGCAGGCGCGCCGCGCGCCACTCGAGGCAGGCCTGCGCGGCCTTGCGCGCCATCACCATGACGATCATCTCCGAAAGCTCCGGGCCGCGCACGAACTCCATGAAGCTTCCGGCGACCAGCAATCCCATTTTCGGATGGCGCCATCGCGCGAGCGCCTCCGCTCCCACGACCCTCGAATCGGCGAGGCCCATCTTCGCCTGGAAGAACGGCTCGAACTCGTCGTTCCTCAGGCCTTCGCGAATCTCGTGCTCCTCGAAGCGATGGAGCTCGCGCGGGGGATCGCCGTCGAGGCCCCGGCGGCGATATCCGAGCAGCGCGGCCTCGAGCTTGCGCGCGGTGGTCGGCTTCTCGATCGACGCGATCACCAGCACGCCGCAGCTCTTCGCGAGCGACTCGACCGTCGCCACCAGGGAGCGCTCGAGCCCGCTCGCGAGGATCAGCGCGGCCCTCACCTTGCGTTCGCCGATGTGGCGAATGAACTCCACGCCGTCCATCCCCGGCATGTCGAGGTCCGTCACGATGACGTCGAGCGGCTCGTCCACGCTATCGACGATCTCGAGGGCGGATTGGCCGTCCGGGGCGTTCAGCACGTTGCGCGCGCCCAGGCTTGTGAGGACGTTCGCGAGCGCCCAGCGCTGGAACCCGTGGTCCTCGACCACCAGGAATCGAAGGTCCGCGATCCTTGGGGGTGCTTCGTTCGACTCGATCATGGAATGCCCATCTCGATTCACGCCGGGAAACGTTCCCGGAGATACTGGTTGAGGCGCTCGAGCTCGGCGCCGAAGGGCGCCATGCCCGCCGTCACCGCGCCCGCGTCGCCCGCACGCGCGGCGAGCTCGATCGCTTCGCACGCGACGGCGAGCGGCGTCGCGCCCACGGTGCGGCTCGCGCCCTTCATGCGGTGCGAGATGCTGGCGACCTCGGACCAATGGGGATCGGCGATCGCCCGCTGCAGCAGCTCGACGTCGTCTTCGTTGCACGCGCGGAAACGCGTGAGGAACTCCCGCTCCATCGCCGCATCGCCCGCGCACACCTCGTCGAGCACCGAGGCGTCGATGGGATGGCGCGCATCGCGCGGGGCCGCGCTGCGTTCCGCCGCAGGCTGGGGAGCGATCGGTACCCAGCGCGCCAGTTTCTCGCCGAGGCGCTTCATGTCGACCGGCTTCGAAAGGTAGTCGTCCATTCCCGCGGCGAGGCACTTTTCGGCCTGTCCCTCCACGGCGTACGCGGTGCAGGCGATGATCGGAATCCGTGCGCTCCCGGCGAGGGCCTCGGCGTCGCGGATGTACTTCGCAAGCTCGTAGCCGTCCATCTGCGGCATCTCGCAATCCGTGACGAGCAACGCGAAGCGGCCCGAGCGCCACTTGTCGAGCGCCTCGAAACCGTCCTGCGCGACTTCCGCGGCATATCCGAGCATGTTGACCTGCCGCAGCAGGATGAGACGGTTGGTGGGATGGTCGTCGGCGAGGAGCAGCAGCGTGCCTTCCGCCTCGGCGGCGGCGGGCGAAGGCGCGACACGATGAGCGGGCGCGAGGCGCGGGGCGCCGCCCGCCCGAGGCAGCGACTTCGGATCGGCGACGGCGGCGGAAATGCTCACCATCATGGTCGTGCCCACGCCGGGCTCGCTGGTCACGCCGATCGCGCCACCCATCATCGTGACGAGGCGCTCGCAGATGACGAGGCCCAGCCCCGTCCCGCCGAAGACGTGCGCCGTGCCTGCGCTCGCCTGGAAGAACGGCCGGAACAGTTGCTTCTGCACGTCCTCCGGAATGCCGATCCCCGTGTCCTTCACGGTGAAGCGAACGAGGTCGCTCCCCGCCACGCGGTCGATCAGCTCCGCCTTGATCTCCACGCGACCCTGGGAAGTGAACTTGATCGCGTTGCTCACGAGGTTGCCGAGCACCTGGCGCAGCCGCAGCGAATCGATCATCACGGCCGGGCTGATGCGCGCGTCGACGCTGCGCGTGAGCTGCAAGCCCTTTTCGTCGGCGACGCCGGCGTAGATCGCGAACACGCCGCCGACGACATGCGCGATCGAGGTCGGTTGCGGATGCAGGTCGAGCTTGCCCGCCTCGATCTTGGAGAAGTCGAGGATATCGTCGAGGATGCGAAGCAGCCCGCGCCCCGAGTCGTCGATCACCTGGAGCATGGTGTGCTGTTCGGCGTTCAGCGGCGTGCGGCCGAGGAGCTCCAGCATGCCGAGGACGCCGTTCATCGGGGTGCGGATCTCGTGGCTCATCGTCGTGAGGAACGTGGTCTTGGCGTGGCTCGCCGCCTCGGCGACCTCCTTCGATTCCGCGAGTGCGCGGCGGAGGACGAGCTTTTCGGTCACGTCGCTCCAAAGGCCGCTCCACAGCACGCTGCCATCCTTCTCGCGCCGCGGCGCGGCATTCGTGCGCAGCCACCTGATCTGCCCGTCCCTCGCCTTAACGCGATAGTCGTGCTCGATCTCGTTGCCGCTGATTTCCGCCGCGGCGATCGCCGCGAGAAACTCCTGGCGATCGCCGTCGAGGATCGTGCCTAGAATCCGCCGAGGATCCGCGAGACCCGCCTCGGCATCGATCCCGCGCAACCGCTCGATGCCGTGGCTCAGGAATTCGTAGCGCCCGGTGCCGTCGGGAAGCGAGCGGTATTGGAACACCGCGCCGGGAAGGCTCTCCGCGAGATCGCGCAGC
Organism: Burkholderiales bacterium; assembly: GCA_017880705.1. GTDB lineage: Bacteria > Pseudomonadota > Gammaproteobacteria > Burkholderiales > Usitatibacteraceae > Usitatibacter. The sequence continues at coordinate 580 of JADGRS010000176.1, read as the reverse complement.
TTGCGCTCGGCGCCCACGCGCGCTCGCGCGTGCCGGCTGTAGGCGATGTAGGCGGGGATCATCAGCGCGATGGCGGCGAGCACCGCGACCCCGAACTCGATGAGGACGTCGCGGATCACTCGCCCCAGCTCGACGCGATGGTCCAGGAGGGAAGCGAGACCGCTCTTCCGGAGCTCGCCGTAGAGGTCCACGATCGAGGCGCTGGAATCCGCGTGGGCGGGATCCGGCCACCGAGTTGGCGCGGCGCCCCTGCGAATGCGCTCGTCGTTGAGCATGAGAAGCCGGCGTTCGCCGATCAGCTTCTCGAACGACGTCACCATCGCCTGCATCCCGGGATCGTCCATGGTGAGGCGTCGCAGGCGGTCGAGACGGTCCAGCCCCTCGTCGAAAGAGCGCTCCCGGCGCTCGATGAAGCCCTCCTCCAGCGAAAGAAGGAAGCTCAGCTGCGCGGCGTTCGCGCGGCTCATCGCCTCGCCCATTTCGCCCACGGTGGCGAGCACCTCGACGGAGTGGTCGATGAGCTGCGCCTGCCTTTGGACCGAAGCCGTTGCCCGGTAAAGATACCATCCCATGAAAGCAA
>JADGRS010000175.1 GCA_017880705.1 Burkholderiales bacterium | reverse complement strand
GAGCCCCGCTCTTCCCACGGCGGCGACGAGAATGTCACCCTGGCGAGTCATGGCTCCGAGGTCGCGCGTCTTCGAATGGCAGATGGTCACCGTGGCGCCGGCGTTGAGCAGCAGGAGCGCCATCGGTTTTCCCACGATGCTCGAGCGCCCCACCACGACGGCGTGCTTTCCCTCGATCGCGATGTCCTCGTGCTCGAGCATCTTCATGACGCCCCACGGCGTGCACGGGTAGAACCCGGGCTCGCCGGCCACGAGCGACCCGACGTTGAAGTAATGGAAACCGTCCACGTCCTTGTCCGGCGCGATCGCCTCGATCACGGCGCGGCTGTCGATGTGCTCCGGCAGCGGCAGCTGCACGAGGATGCCGTGGATCGCGTCGTTCGCGTTCAGCCGGTGCACGAAGGCGATGAGCTGCGATTGCGTGACGTCCGTGGCAAGCGCGTGGACTTCCGAATGCATGCCGATGGCGCCCGAGGCGAGGGCCTTGTTGCGCACGTAGATCTTGCTCGCGGGATCCTCGCCGACGATCACGACCGCGAGGCCCGGGATGATGCCGCGGTCCTTCAGGCGCTCGACGCGAATCGCGTACTCGGCGCGATATTCGGCGGCGATCGCCTTTCCGTCGATGATGCGCGCCGTCATGGCGCGGGCCGGAAATCGGCGCGGAGGAGACCGCGCTCGTCAAGCACGCGATCCACGGCGACGTCGTGAGCCTCATGGGGAAGGCGCTCCACGACGAACGCCCGGGGTAGCGCCGTCACGCACCAGGGACGCGCCCCGCGTCCGGCGAGCAGGCGATCGAAATAGCCGGCGCCGTAGCCCAGTCGGAATCCCTCGCGGTCCACCACGAGTGCCGGCACCAGCGCGAAGTCCACTTGATCGAGCTGGATCCGCGGGCAGCGCGCGGGATCGGGCTCGGGGATGTCCCAGACGCCGAGCACGAGATCGCTCTGCAGGTCGGCGACCGTGTGCAGCTCGAGGCGCCTGGGCGAGCCGCTCACCCGGGGCAGGACGATTGCCTTGCCGTCCGCGCGCGCCCGCTCGATGAAGGCGCGCGTGCTCCACTCGCTTCCAATGCTCATGGTGGCGAGCACCGATCGCGCGTCGCCATACTCGGGAAGCCGCGTGAGGCTCTCGGTGAACGTGTCGGCGAGGCGCGCCCGCTCGCTCTCGGGAATCGCGTCGCGCCGCGCAGCCATCTCGCGCCGAAGCCGCTGTTTGTCGCCGGGAGGATCGAGAGCTCGTGCCATGGGCGTATTCTAGTGTTCTCCGAGGGCCACAACGCTGCAATCGCCGTTTCTTCCGATGAACGACCGCCGTTGCCTGGCCCTTCTCGTCGTTATCCAACTGGTCGTCGTCGCCGTCGTTGCCCCCCGCGGCGAATTCCCCTTGAACGACGACTGGGCATACGCGCACAGCGTCCAATGGCTGCTGGCGGAGCACCGCGTCAGGCTGTCCGACTGGATCGCGATGAACCTGCTGCCGCAAACGCTCGCGGGCGGACTCGCGACGGCGGCCCTGGGTTTCTCCTTCGAGACGCTGCGCCACATCACGCAGTGCGTTGCCGCGCTCGCAAGCGTCGCCGCATTCTACTGGTTTCGGGCGGTGCGCCTCGAACCGTCGCAGGCCATGGTGGCCTCGCTGGCACTGATCGCGGCGCCGTTCTGGCCGGTGCTCGCGAATTCGTACATGACGGACCTCTACGGCCTCGTGTTCGCCCTTCCCGCCGCGACGCTCTTCCTGCGCGCGCTCGAGCGTCCTTCCCGGGGCGCCCTCGTCGCCGCGACGATCATCGCCTCGATCGGCGTGCTCCAGCGGCAGGTCGTGATCGTCGTGCCGTTCGCCTTCATGGTGGCCTGGCTGTGGGCACGGCGCCCGCGAACCGTTCGCGCGGTGGCCATCGGCATCGTGCCGTTCGCGCTGTCGGCCGCGGCCGAGGCGGGTTATCACCTGTATCTCGCGCTTGGACCCGGAGTGCCTCTCGCCCAGCAATATGCGCACGGCAGGGTGCTGCCGCTCTTCTTGAAGGCGCTCACGAACGAGGACCGGCACGGCGAGTGGGTGATCTCCAACGGGTTCACCATGGCCGGCTACCTGGGGCTGCTGCTCGCCGGATGGGCGGGTTGGTGGGGCATGCGCGGAGCCTCGCGCGCGGTGCGCGGCGCGGTGCTGTGCGCCGCGATCGCGATCGCCGCGGTGGCGCTCGCCTCCGGCGCACTGCCGCCCTACCGGACCAATCAAGTCATGGACGCTGCCGGAATCGGGCCGTTTACCCTCTACGACGGCGTGCCGCGCGACATCGCCCGGCTCGACCGCAGCCCGGGCGTGGCATGGCGAGTCGCGGGCGTGGCGGCGGCCTTCGGAACCGCCGCGCTGCTGGCGATGTTGCTCGCGACTGGAGCGCATCTCGTCCAGTCGGGCCGGAATGCGGCGCCCGGGCGTGTCTTCATGGCGGCGCTGTTGGTCGCTTATCTCGGGCCCTTCGTGGTCACCGACTACATCGACCGCTACCTGCTCTTCGCGCTGCCTTTCGTGTTTGCGCTGTGGGCCGAAGCCTGGCCGGCCTCGTCGCGCGATCCTGCGCCCGCGCTCCCGCAACGCGCGATCGCGCTCGCGTGGATCGTCGTGCTCCTGGGAGTGAGCGCCGTGGCCACGCGCGATTATTTTTCCTGGAACCGTGCGCGCTGGAATGCGATCCGTGCCGCCGAGCGCCTCGGGGCGACGGCCGAAACGCTCGACGGCGGGTTCGAGTACAACGGCTTGCGCCGCTACGAGCAGCAGCCACGCGTGCAGGTCCCGGGAAAGAGCTGGTGGTGGGTCAGGGACGACCGCTATGTCGTCGCCTTCTCGTCGCTGCCCGGCTACGACGAAATCGAGACGTGGCGCGTCGAGCACTGGCTTTCGCGCTCGCCTGCGGAGGTGAAGCTCCTGCGTCGGCGCTGACCGCTCCGCGGGCCGCGCCGCTCGCGACGATCATGCTCCAATCGGGTATTCTCGCGATTTTCACCCGGAGGATCTCGAGCAATGAAAGCAAGTCGCCTGCTGGGCGTCGCTTCCGTCGCGGCGTTGTGCACGGCCGCGATGGCCGACAATCCCTTCGAGTCGTTCAAGGGCAAGATCAAGGAAGGGATGTAAGAGTACAAGATGGAGATGGACATGGGCGCCATCCCGGGCATGCCGGCCGGAATGGGCAAGCAGAACATGACGTTCCAGAAATGCATCACGCACCAGGACATCGAGAAGGGCCAGATGGGCCGGGGTGCGGGGCGCGACGGCAAGATGCCCGAGGGCTGCGAGTTCAAGAATTTCACGCAGTCGGGCAATACCGCGAGCTACAGCATGGTGTGCACCAACATGAGCGCCGACAACCGCATCACCTTCACCGGCGACGGCTTCAAGATGGACATGAAGATGGCCATGAACCAGAACGGCAAGCCCATGAACATGACGCAGCACATGGAGAGCCGGTACCTCGGACCCTGCAAGTAGGCGCGCGGCTCGATCGGTCAGCCGCGTAGCGCGGCGCGGATCTGCTCCAGCGCGCCCGGATCCTCGATGGTGGTGAGGTCGCCGGGATCGCGCCCCTCGCAGATCGCCTGGATCGAGCGGCGCAAGAGCTTTCCCGATCGCGTCTTCGGGAGCGCCGTCACGAAGCACACCCTCGAGGGACGCCCGATGGCGCCGAGCTCCTTGTCGACGGTCGCCATGATCTCCTTCTCGTGCGCGGCGGCAAGCTCGGGGGTGGCGATCCGCGCCGAGTCCTTCACGACCGCGAACGCCATCGGCACCTGGCCCTTGAGGGAATCGGCGACTCCCACGACCGCGACCTCGGCCACGTTCGCATGCGCCTGCACGGCCTCCTCGATCTCGCGCGTGCCGAGGCGGTGCCCCGCGACGTTGATCACGTCGTCGGTGCGGCCGAGCACGAAGTAGTAGCCGTCGGCGTCGCGCGTCGCCCAGTCGAAAGTCGTGTAGACCATCTCGTCGGCGAAGGATTTGAAATACGTGCTCACGAAGCGCGCGTCGTCGCCCCAGATCGTCGACATCGCCCCCGGCGGCAGCGGCGGCGCGATGCACAGCACGCCCTTCTCGCCGGTTGCGACCTCCTTGCCGGTTTCCTCGTGCTTGAGCTTCAGGCGATACCCGTACGCGGCGAACGACGGCGAGCCGAACTTGCGCGGCGTGTCTTCGACGCCGGGACACGCGGTGAGGATCGGCCAGCCCGATTCCGTCTGCCAGTAGTTGTCGACGATCTGCGCGCCGAGGGATTCCGAGACCCAGCGCGCCGTCGGCTCGTCGAGGGGCTCGCCCGCGAGATAGAGGTAGCGCAGCGTCGACGTGTCGTATTTCTTCATCCACGCCGGGTCCTGCTTCTTGAGGACGCGGATCGCGGTGGGCGACGAGAACATCGACGTCACCTTGTAGTCCTGCACGATCTTCCACCAGATGCCCGCGTCGGGGCGCATCGGCACGCCCTCGTACATGATCGTGGTCGAGCCGTTGATGAGCGGGCCGTAGACGATGTACGAATGGCCCACCACCCAGCCGATGTCCGAGGTGCAGAAATACGCTTCGCCCGGGTTGGAGCAGAAGATGTGGCGCATCGAGGCGGCCAGCGCGACGGCGTAGCCTCCCGTGTCGCGTTGCACGCCCTTGGGCTTTCCCGTGGTGCCGCTGGTATAGAGGATGTACGAAGGCTCGTTCGATTCGAGCCACGTGACCGGCACCTCCACGCCACGCTGCTTCTCGCGCGCTTGCGCGTAGTCGATGTCGCGGCCCTGAGTGAGCGTCATCTTCTGGTCGATGCCGCGATCGACGACGACGACGTGCCGCGGTGGGTGCTTCGCCAGGCGCATCGACTCGTCGACGAGCGGCTTCAGCGCGATCACCTTGCCCATGCGCATGCCGGCGTCGCTCGTGATCATCACCTTGGGCCGCGCATCGTCGATGCGCGCGGCGAGGCTCGCCGCGGCGAATCCGCCGAACACCACGGAGTGGATCGCGCCCAGCCGCACGGTCGCGAGCATGGCGAAGACCGCTTCGGGCGTCATCGGCATGTAGATCAGCACGCGATCGCCCTTCCCCACGCCGAGGTCGCGCAGCACCGCGGCGAAGCGGTTCACCTCCGCGTAGAGCTCACCGTAGGTGAATGCGCGTTTCTGGTGGACCTCGGTCGAGATCCACACGAGCGCATCCTGGTCGCCGCGCTCCTTCACGTGGCGGTCGACGGCGTTGTAGCAAAGATTGGTCTCGCCGCCCACGAACCACTTGCTGAAGGGAGGATTCGTGTACTCGAGAACCTTGCCGAACGGCTTGTGCCAATCGATGCGCCGCGCCTCCTCGGCCCAGAAGCCCTCCGGATCCTTCAGCGAGCGCGCGTGGAATTCCCGGTTGGTGGCCATCGGGCTAGCGATTCACGTCGACGACGATCCGGCCGCGGATCTTGCCGGCGAGGACGTCGGGCGCCCTTTCGATGGCCTCGGCCAGGCCGATTTCGGTAATCATGGATTCGAGGGTCCCGGGGTCGAGCTCGCGTGAGAGGTGATGCCACGCGCGCTCACGATGCTCGCGAATCGCGTAGACACTATTGATCCCGCGCAAGGTGACGCCACGCAGGATGAAGGGCGCCACGGTGACCGGAAAGTCCATCCCCTGCGCGAGCCCGCAGGCGGCGACGACGCCCTCGGAGGCGGTCTGCGCGCAGGCATTGGCTAGCGTATGGCTGCCCACCGAATCGATGACGCTTCCCCAGCGTTCCTTCTGCAGGGGCTTACCCGGCTCCGAGAGCGTCTTGCGATCGATGATCTCGGCGGCGCCGAGCGAGCGCAGGTAGTCGTCCTCGCCCAGCTTGCCGGTCGAGGCGACGACGCGATAGCCGCGTTTCGCGAGGAGCGCCACCGCGATGCTGCCCACGCCGCCGGTCGCGCCGGTGACGAGCGCCTCGCCGCGCTCCTTCGTGGCGCCGAGCCGCTCGAGCTCCATCACCGCAAGCATCGCGGTGTAGCCCGCGGTGCCGATCGCCATCGCCTGGCGCGTGGTCATCCCCGCCGGCAGGCGCACCAGCCAGTCGCCCTTCAGCCGCGCCATTTGCGCGAGGCACCCCCAGTGGTTCTCGCCGACGCCCCAGCCGTTGAGGATCACCTTGTCGCCGGGCTTCCAGCGCGGATTGCGGCTCTCCTCGACCGTCCCCGCGCCGTCGATGCCCGCCACCATCGGCCACTTGCGCACGATGGGAGACGCGTTGGCGATCGCGAGCGCGTCCTTGTAGTTGACCGTCGAGTATTCGACCCGGAGCGTCACGTCGCCTTCGGGAAGCGACTTCTCGTCGACCTGGGCGACGCGCGCCGAGAATTTTTCTGCTTCCTTGGTGAGGTACAGCGCCTTGAATACCTGGAACGACTGCGTGGAATGGAGGGCCATGGCGGTTCGTCCTTTACTTCACCATCACCTGCGGGTTCGCGGCGGAAGCATGCTTGCGTGCGAAGTAGTCCTTCGACCGCATCTCGCGCAGGCGGCTCGCCGTGCGTGTGAATTCCCGTTGCACCATCTTTTCCGGAGGCGCGGCATCCTCGCTCACCGCGACGAGACTCTCGGGCTCGGCTTCCGCCGAGAGCACGAGCTTCACGCGTTGGTCGTAGAATACGTCGACCAGCCACGTGAAGCGGCGCACGACGTCGGTCTGCGTCGGCAGCATGCGGCGCACGCCGGAGATGAGCACCGTGTGGTACGCGCTCGCG
>JADGRS010000174.1 GCA_017880705.1 Burkholderiales bacterium | reverse complement strand
CGTGGATCGCGCGCGGGCGGACGGTGAAATCGACGCCGCGGCCGCGCCCCAGAAACTGATCAGGGTTACGGACGCGGTGATCGCGCGCACGCCCGCCTTTCGCTTCGCCAAGACGTTCACGGGGCTCGAGGTGATCGCCCGGGCCGGAGACGTCATTGCCTGGGACGGCGAGGAGGCGGTGCGCGCGCCTTATGACAACTGCGTGCTCATCATGCCCGTGCCGAACAACGTGAAGACGGGACTGACCGCGGTGCGCCTGGGGCGCGTGGAAGCTCGCTAGGGCCTTCAGCCGCCCGCGACATCCTCGCTCTTGCCCGAGGGCCGGATGCCCAGCTGCTTGAGCTTGCGGTAGAGGTGCGTGCGTTCCAGCCCGACACGGTCGGCGACGCGCGACATGTTGCCGTCCTCGCGGCGGATGTGATGGAGGAAGTACTGCTTCTCGAACTGCTCGCGGGCATCACGCAACGGCAGGTCGAGCGACACCCCCACCTCGGTGGTCGCTTGCTCGCGCGGTCCCAGGTTGAATTCCCGCGCCACCCGGTTCACATCGTCGCCACCGATCTCGTTCGAGAGCGCCGTGAGTGCCAGCGTCTTCACGACATTCTGCAACACGGGAAGGTTGCCGGGCCAGTCGAGATTGCGCATCACGTTCAACGCTCCGACCGTGAGCGCGCGCAACGGCACTTCGTTGGCGTCTATGAGCTGGGTGAGCATCGTCGCGGCGATATCGGGAACATCCTCGGGATGATCCGCGATCGCGGGCACCCGTATCGTGAGCCCGGAAAGCTGGTGATAGAGCGCCGCATCGAAGCGGCCGTCCTCCGTCATGGCGGGCAACGGCCCGGTCGCGGCGCATATCAACCGCACGTTGAACTTCTCGAGCTTCCCGAGCAGCTGCATTAGGCCCTTCTGCTCCGCCTTGCCGAGATTCGCGATCTCGGCGAGGAACAGCGTTCCCTCGCGCGCCTCGTTGAGGGGCTCGAAAGGATTCGCGGCAAGCCATTCCGTTTCCTCGAGCGCGACCCACGGAGTGTTCGGGATGTGAAGGTGGCGGGCGCAGAGCTCGAACCCGCAGCCGGGCTCGCCCGTGAAGAGAACCGGGGTGCGCAGCCTGCCGACCTGCTCGAGGCGCTGGCGCAGTTCCTGGATTACGCGGGCACGGCCAAGGTTCACCAGCGTGAGGCCGGTCTTCGGCAACACGCGGCCGCCCGCGAGCGCCTTGCCGACGGTTGCGAGAAGCTTGGGCAGGCTGATGGGCTTTTCGAGGAAATCGAACGCGCCGATGCGCGTCGCCTCGACGGCGGAGTCGATGGTGCCGTGCCCCGACATCATCACCACGGGCATGGTGAGGAGCCCGCTTCCGGCCCACTCCTTGAGGAGCGTGATGCCGTCCGTATCGGGCATCCAGATGTCGAGCAGGACGAGATCCGGACGCATTTCCTTGCGTGCGGAACGCGCCGTCTGGGCGTTTTCGGCCAGCCGCACGCCGTAGCCCTCGTCTCTGAGGATCTCGAAAAGCAGCTCCCGGATGCCGACTTCGTCGTCGACGACGAGGATCTGGTTCGCGGACATTCGGTCTCGGGTGGTGTTACGCCGCCTTGGAAGGCAGCACGATGCTCACGGTGGCCCCGTGGGGCTTCACGTTTTCGACCAGGATCCGGCCATGATGTTCATCCACGATCTTCTTCACGATCGCGAGGCCGAGGCCGGTGCCCTTGGGCTTGGTCGTCACGTACGGCTCGAATATGCGGCCCATGACGCCCTCGGCGATGCCCGTTCCGTTGTCACGCACGGTGAGGAGCACGCCGCCCGTGCCCATGGTCGTAGCTACGAGGATGCGCGGATTCTCGACGCCCGTCAGCGCGTCGATCGCGTTCTGGAAGAGGTTGTGCAGGACCTGCCGCAACATTGCGGGATCCGCATAGATCGACGGGAGGCTCTCCGTCAGGCGAGGCTCGATCGCGACTCCCATGGCCTCGTACAGCACCAGCACCTCGCGCACGAGCTCGTTCAGGTTCACCGCCTTGGCGTTCATCCGCGAAGCGTGCGCATATTGGGTGAAGTCGTCGACCATGCCCTTCAACGCGGCGACGTGGTTCACGATGGTGCCCGTCGCGCGCCTGAGGATGTCCGCTTCGTGATCGGGCAGCTTGTCCTGGAGCTTCTGTTGCAGCCTCTCGGCCGAAAGCTGGATCGGCGTGAGCGGATTCTTGATCTCGTGGGCAAGGCGCCTCGCCACTTCGCCCCACGCGGCGTCGCGCTGCGCCTGAATCAGGTGGGTCACGTCGTCGAACACGACGACGTATCCGCTCTCGCCACTCTTGCCGAGCCGCGTTCCACGGATGAGGAGCGTGCGCTGCTGCCCATCGGCACGGCGGTATTCCATCTGCTCTTCCCACTGGCGCATGCCCGACGAGGCGAACTGGCGCAGCGCGATCTCCGCGAATGGGGCCACCGACTGCACGTGGCGCGGCCACTCCGACAGCTTGATGCCGTGGAAAGCGCCGCCCGGCACCGCGAGGATCGCGTTGGCCGCGGCGTTCATGGTCTTCACGTAGAGGCGCTCGTCGAAGGTGAGCACGCCCGAGGTGAGGTTGGAAAGGATCGTCTCGAGGTACGTCTTGGAGTTCACCAGCAGCTGCTGGTTGCGCTCCATCGCGTCGGTCGCGTCGGCGATCTGGCGCGTCATGGTGTTGAACGACTGAGTGAGCACGCCGAACTCGTCGCGGCTCTTGACCGGATTCAGCCTCGAGTAATCGCCCTTGGCAATGGCGCGCGTCGCCTCGGCGAGCGCCGAAAGCGGAGCCGAGAGTCTTTCCGACAGGACGAACGCGAGCGCCAGCGCGGAAAAGAGCGTGAGCAGCATCGCCAGCGTGAGCGTAAGCGTGAAGATGTTCTTGAGGTCGTTGCGCGCGAGCAGCAGCTCCTGGTAATCCTTGTAGCCCTTCTCGACCAGCTCGGCCTCGCGAGCGATGGAGGGAGGTACCCGCTGCAGCACCTGAAGAATGCGAATGTCGTCCGCGATCGTGAGTACGTTCACCGGAACGATCACGCGAAGGTAAAGGCCGCGGTCGGGAATCTGCTCGATGGAGCGCACCTCCTGCTGCAAGCGGACCTGGCGAAGCACCGCGGCGCTCGGCAAGTCCGGCAGCAGCGCCACGGGCTCGACGCCCGATTGCGCGATGATCTTGCCGCGCGGCGTCATCAGGGTCGCTTCCTCGATCGAGTGCTGCTCGCGGAGGCGGTTGAGGGTCGCCGCCTCGATCGCCTGCGACGAGGCAAGCGCCTGGGCCATGGACTCGGCCTTCTGTGCCAGCTGGTCGCGCGAGTTCTCGAGCGCGTTGCGCGCGAGGTTAATGCCGCTCTTCAGCGAGTCGTCGACGCGAACGTTGAACCACGATTCGATCGAGCGCTGCAGGAACTGGTACGAGATCGCATAGACGAGCCCGCCCGGAATCAGCGCCATCAGGGCGAATACAAGCATCAGGCGCTTGGTCAGCTTCGAGCCGAACACGCGGTCGCGCAGTTTCTTGCGAAGCACCATCAGCTGATAGCCGATGAGCGCCATCAACCCAAGGGCAAGCCCACCACCAAGCCCCAGCAGCAACGTGTAGTTCTGCGCAAACAGGGCGTTGTTGGATGAAGCCTCGGACATCAAGTACACCAGCGCGGCGCCGGTGATGACACACAGGAATATCAGGGCTTTCATGGAGTCAACGACCAGCGATGCCAATCCGAAGCCAGCGTCCAGTCGCGGGATGCGATGGCGTTAAGCTGGAACGGTTTCGGCAGCTGGGCGGTGTCCAGGCGCATGCGGATCCCCGCCTGGTAGGTGGCGTCCTTGCTGAACGCGTTCCGATCTGCGATCTGCAGGCCGCGCAAGCGCGACAGGACGCGAGTGACTTCCTCGAAACGGGTGAAGTTCTGGTAGACGTTGCCGACCGAGAGGCGATACTGCCGCAGCAACGGGGTGTAGCTGATCTTGTATGTCTGCGAGAACTGCACCGGCTTCTCGTCAAACCAGTACCAGCGCGGCCTCGAGAGCTCGAACTCCACGACGAAGTAGAGCGGCACGCCGCGGTTTACGGCTTCCTCGAGACGAGGGCTGAACTGGATGTCGAATTCGGCGCCCAGCTGCCAGCCATCATCGGCGAGCTCGAGCGTGGCGGCCTTGACCTCGATTCCCTCGGCTGCGTGTGCCATGGGCGCGAAAGCGACGAGCAACGAAACCAGCAAACCCAGGCGCAAGGCATCCTTCAGCATCCCGGCCGGGCTGCGAAACAACGAGACAATGAAGGTACCAAGGCTCATCGGATGAGGTCCGAGTGTGGTGCGCGGGATACAAGTGATGCGTACGGGATACAATTTACCACTAAACCCAGCGTGTGAATAGCCGCGGGGCGATCTATGCCCGAAGTATTGTTATTAATAAACAATGGCTTGAAGTCCAAGGCCATTTTGCCGTCGAGGACCTCTTGGAGCCGCATCCCGGGAAGGGCCTGGCGCGGACCTGCTAGTGCTGCCTTGCCACCCCAAGTATTTCGCCCTTCGCCAGTCGAAAACCGCGAAGAAAATCCCTCGCGAGCATTGCCTTGCCGCCCGCGCGCTGCACCTTGCGCAGGATAAGCGCGCCTTCGCCGCAAGCGACGACAAACTCAGTGTCGGCCCGCAAAACTTCGCCGGGCTTCCCGGTCCCCGGGGCCGGCTCTGCTTCCCACACCTTCAACACCTCGCCGGCCACGAGCGATTCCGCCCCGGGAGCGGGATTGAAAGCGCGCACCCGTCGATCGACGTCTGCCGATGGCAACGCCCAATCGATATGCGCTTCGGCCTTGGTGATCTTGGCTGCATAAGTCGCGCTCGATGAATCCTGGGCGCGAAGCGGAAGCGAGTCCAGAGACGCGAGCGCCGTCACGATCGCTTGTGCGCCCAGCGATGCGAGTGATTGCGTGAGCGAGCCGGCGGACTCGCGTGGGCCGATCGCAAGCGGGGCCTCGAGCAGCACCGGTCCCGTGTCGAGACCCGCATCCATCCGCATGATGCTGATGCCCGTTTGCGCATCGCCCGCCAGCAGCGCGCGCGCGATGGGTGCGGCGCCACGCCACCGTGGCAGCAACGAGGCGTGGATATTGAGGCAACCTCGCGCAGGAATCGAAAGCACTGCGGGCGGCAACAGGACCCCGTACGCCGCGACAACGATCACGTCCGCGCGGGCGGCCCTCAGTCGTTCTTGCGACTCGTCATCCGTCAGCGAACGCGGCTTTAACGTCGGCAGGCCCCACTGCGCCGCGGCGAGCGCAACGGCACTGGGCGAAAGACGCAGGCCGCGGCCCGCCGGACGATCGGGCCGCGTGACGACCAACGCAATGTCGTGACCGGCCTCGACAAGGGCCTCGAGGGCGCGTGCTGCGAAGGGGGGTGTACCCGCGAAGACGACGCGCAAGGGCGCGCGGCCGCTCAGGCGGCCTTGCGCTGACGCTTCTTCATCTTCGCCCGGACGCGGTTCTGCTTCAGGTCCGAAAGATAATCGACGAAGACCTTTCCCTGCAGATGATCGAGCTCATGCTGGATGCACGTCGCGAGAAGCCCCGATGCATTGAGGGTGAAGCGCGCGCCGTTTCGATCCAGCGCGGTCACGGTGACACTTTCGGCTCGTTCGACGTTGTCGTAGATTCCCGGGACGGACAGGCATCCTTCCTGGTTCACGGCAACGCCCTCGCGACGAGTGACTTCGGGATTCACGAAAACCCGCAAATCGCTGTGGTCCTCGCTCACGTCGATCACGATGATCTGCTTGTGGATGTCGACCTGGGTCGCAGCGAGTCCTACCCCGGGAGCGGAGTACATGGTTTCCGCCATGTCGTCGATCAGTTTGCGCGTCGCAGCATCGATCTTTTCGACGCGCTTGGCGGGAGTGTTGAGGCGCGGGTCGGGGTACTGGATGATCTCGAGAATGGCCATAAATGCTTGCTAATTGAAGAAATTATGTGCAGAATTTACTGCACTACATGAAAAAGGGGGCGTAACCCTTTTTCCGAATATGGGTCCCGAACTCCATATCCACAAGTGAGTGTCGCCATGCGAAAGACAATTATAACTTTAGTCGTCGCCGTGGCCAGTTTGGTTCCGGTCGCGACCTGGGCCGACGGCATGCCGCCGTCCGCCGAAAAGCCGTCCACGGCAGGGGCTCCTCCCGGGACGCCGGCTGGCGGGAATCGTGTGACGATGTCGGACCTCGCGGCTGATGCGCCGAACGAGTACACGGTGGTTAAAGGCGACACGCTCTGGGGAATCGCCGGCCGATTCCTCAAGGACCCGTGGAAATGGCCCCAGATCTGGCAGATGAATCGCGACCAGATCAAGGATCCGCACTGGATCTATCCGGGCAACGTGATCCACCTGGACCGCTCCGGCGAGTTTCCGCGGCTCACCCTGGGGGAGGGCGGCAGCACCGGCCCTTCGGGCGGCACGGAGGCTGAGGCGACCGCGAACGTGGTTCGCATGGACCCGCGGATTCGCACCGAGTCCCTACAGACAGCGGTACCGAGCATTCCGGGAAGCGCAATAGGCCCCTTCCTGTCGCAGCCGCTGGTCGTCGAAGCGGGCGGCCTCGACAACGCCCCGACCATCCTCGCAACCGAGGAAAGTCGCGTGATCGTCGCGCAAGGCGATCTTGCCTATGCCGACCGAATCGGCAGCGACGATGGCGTGAACTGGCAGGTCTTCCGCCCCGGCAGCGTGCTGCGCGATCCT
>JADGRS010000173.1 GCA_017880705.1 Burkholderiales bacterium | reverse complement strand
CACAGGCAAGACCGCGGGCCGCTATGACCGCTGCACGGCGACGAATACCTGTCCCGTGGGAATGGAGGTCTATTCCGCCAACGAGTACTGGGTGAAGGGCGCCTCGCTGTTCCACACCGATACGAAGGGCACGGTCGACCTGACCGACCACCCGATGTCGCGCTGGTACTTCATCTCCAGCCACCAGCACGGCGTGGGAAACGGCGCGAGCAAGGGCGTATGCCAGCAACTCGGCAACCCGCTCAACGTCTTTCCGACGATGCGCGCGCTGTGGCTCGCGATGGATGCGTGGGTCACGAGCGGCACGCCGCCTCCGGCGAGCGCGGTTCCGAAGTTCGCCGACGGCACGCTGGTGCCCCCGATGCCGCAAAGCGGCATGGGCTTCCCGACGATTCCCGGCGTGCAGTACACGGGGTTGAAGACCACGCGCTATCGCTGGAACTACGGCCCGCAGTTCGACCAGGGCGTGATGACCATCAACCCGCCCGCTTGGACGCCGCCCTTCTTCGACAATCCGAACAACGGCACGATCTATCCGACGTTCATCCCGAAGACCGATAGCGACGGCAACGACATCGCCGGCATCCGCATCCTGGACGTGAGGGTTCCGCTCGCGACCTACACCGGTTGGTCGCTGCGCGCCGCGGTGAACGACGGCCCGGACGGATGCGAAGGCTCCGGCCAGATGATCCCGTTCACCAAGACGGCCGCGGACCGCGCCGCGGCTGGAGATCCCCGCCCCTCGGTCGCGGAGCTCTACGGCAGCTTTTCCCGCTACTACTACATTCGCCTGAACGCGGTGAACGACATGATGACGGAAGGGCTGCTGCTGCCCGAGGACGCATTTGCGGAATTCACGCGAGGCCTCGTTTCGGCACAGAACGACTACTCGTTGAAGAACGAGCAGACGGACGAGTGATTCGCGAGGCCGCGCCTCGCTCGCGGGCCCCGGCTACGGCCGGGGTTTTTTTTTGGCCCGGCCCCATTTGTTCCACATCAAGCAGGCGGGGCGGCTTCGGTATACTTTCAGGTCACTCCGAGTTACAGCTCTTCCCAATGTCAGTTTTCTGGATCATGGCCGCGCTGATGACCGCCGTGGCGCTCGCGTTTGTGCTCGTGCCGCTGCTGCGCGCGCGAGCGCGCGCGGGTCCGAGCGCGCTCGCGACGAACCTCGAGGTGCTTCGCGGCCAGCGCCGCGAGATCGACGCCGATGTCGCCAATGGGCTGCTACCCGCCGGCTCTCGCGACGAGGCGCTCGCCGAGCTCGTCGACCGCGCGCAGGACGACCTGGCGGCGCTTCCCGCGGCGGCGCCTGGCGACCTGGCGAAATCCTGGCCTGCCGCGATCGTCGTCGCGGTGGCGCTTCCCGCCGCCGCGTTCGGCATCTACCTCGCGATCGGCACGCCGCCGGCCTTCGAGACGAGCGGGGTTTCGCACGATGGCGCGAATCCCGACGACAAGCAGATCCTCGCGATGGTCGAGCGCCTCGCGGCGAAGGTGCGTAACCGCCCCGATGACGCGCAGGGCTGGGCACTCCTCGCGCGGTCGATGGCCGCGCTCGGCCGCTTCAGGGAAGCGACCGATGCATACGAGCATCTCCTGAAGCTCGTGCCGCGCGACCCGCAGATCCTCGCCGATTACGCCGATGTCCTCGGAATGGCGCAGGGCGGCACGCTCGCTGGCCGCCCCTACGAGATCGCGAAGGAAGCGCTGTCGATGGATCCGCTCCACAAGAAGGCCCTCGCGCTCGCCGCTACCGCGGCAATGGACGAAAACGATTTCGCCGCCGCGCTCGGTCATTGGCAGGCGCTTGCGGCGCAATTGCCGCCGGGCTCCGATGACGAGCGCCAGGTGCGCACGATCATCGGGGAGATCCGCACGAAGGCCACGGGCGCCGGGAAGATCCTGCCGGCGGAGCGCGTTGCCAAGGCGCCGGGACCGGTGCCGGGATCGGTGTCGGGCTCGGTCGGCGTCGCGCCGCAGTTGACCGCGCAGGTTTCGAACGCCGCCACCCTCTTCATCTTCGCGCGCGCCGAAGGCGGGGCACGCATGCCGCTCGCGGTGCTGCGCCGTTCGGCGAGCGAGCTTCCCATGAGCTTCGCGCTCGACGACTCCATGGCGATGACTCCGGCCACGAAGATCTCCGGCGCGACGGCGGTGCGCATCGAAGCGCGCATCTCGCGCTCCGGCAACGCGACGCCGCAACCCGGCGACCTCGTGGGCACCAGCGGCATCGTGAAGCCGGGCGCGCGCGATGTGAAGATCGTGGTCGACAAGGTGCTTCCTTGAACGCACTCGAAGCGCGCGGCCTCGCCTGCTCGCGCGGCGGCATCCCCCTGTTTCGCGACGTATCCTTCGCGCTCACGTCGGGAGAGTGGATCGCCGTACGCGGGCAGAACGGCAGCGGCAAGACGACGCTCCTGCGCTGCGCATCGGGTCTCACGCGATTCGACGCGGGCGAAGTGCTGTGGAACGGGCAAGATGCAGGCACGGGCCCTATCGCGTTTCGCGCGCAGCTCCTCTACGCGGGACATGCCGCGGGAATCAAGGACGATCTCACCGCCATGGAGAACCTGCGCGACGCGCTCGCCCTTCGCGCCGGCGCCCCCACCAACGAGGCGCTTCGTGGCGCGCTCGCGCAAGTGGGGCTCGATCGCCATCGCCATCTTCCAGCGCGACGGCTTTCGGCGGGGCAGAGGCGGCGCATCGGCCTCGCGCGCCTCGCGCTCGACCCGGCGATGCTCTGGGTGCTAGACGAGCCGCTCACGGCCCTCGACGATGCCGGACAGACCATCTTCTCGGATCTCCTCCAAAGGCACCTCGCGCGCGGCGGACTCGCGCTCGTGGCGACACATCACGAGGTGGCGCCAGCGCCGGCGCGCGAATTGAGGCTCGTCCCATGAGCGCCGTCGCGGCCGGCTCGTTCTCGGGCGCGTTCCGCTGGGCCTTCGCGCGCGACCTGCGGCTTTCGTGGCGTCACCCGGGCGAGACGATGCTGATGGTCGCGTTCTTCGTGCTGGTCGCTTCGCTCTTCCCGCTCGGCGTGGGCGCCGAGCCGCAACTCCTCCAGCGCATCGGGCCCGGCGTGATCTGGGTTTGCGCGCTCCTCGCGGCTTTCCTTTCGCTTCCGGCGCTGTTCGCCGGCGACTACGCCGACGGCACTCTCGAGCAGATGCTGCTGTCGCCGCATCCGATGTCGGGATGGGTCTCCGGAAAGATCGCCGCCCACTGGATGGCGAGCGGGATTCCGCTCACGCTGCTTTCGCCGTTTCTCGCTCTGCAGTACGGGCTCGACGCGGGCACGCTCACGATCCTCGCGTGCGCGCTCGCCCTGGGCACGCCGCTGCTGTCGCTGCTGGGAGCCGCATGCGCGGCCCTCACGCTAGGCGCGCGCGGAGCGGGCATGCTGCTCGCACTCCTGGCGCTGCCCCTGTTCGTGCCGGTGCTCATCTTCGGGGCGGGCGCGGCCGAGGCGCAGTCGTCGGGGCTATCCCCTTCTCCACACCTCTCGCTTCTCGGCGCGGGACTCATCGTCGGCGCGATGGCGCTGCCCGCGGCGGCGTGCGTGGCGATTCGCATCGCCCTGGATTGAGCATGAATTTCTTCTACTTCGCCTCGCCTTCGACCTTCTACCGCCTCGCGGGAATCCTTGCGCCGTGGTGCTTCGCGGTCGCGGCGATTCTCGGCGCCGCGGGGCTCTACGTCGGCCTGGTCCAGGCGCCGACCGACGCGCAGCAGGGCGAGGTCTACCGCGTCATCTTCATCCACGTTCCCGCCGCGTGGATGTCGATGTTCCTCTACTTCGTGATGGCCTGCTACGGCGCCATGTCGCTCACTTTCAACACGCGGCTCGCCGCGATGATGGCGCGCGCGCTCGCGCCCACCGGAGCGATGTTCACGTTCGTCGCCCTGTGGACGGGCGCCTTCTGGGGCCGCCCGACGTGGGGCGCCTACTGGGTGTGGGACGCGCGACTCACCTCGGAGCTGGTCCTGCTCTTCCTGTATTTCGGGTTCATCGCGCTGGGGAACGCGTTCGAGGACCCGCGGCGCGGCGACCGCGCCGCCGCGCTCCTCGCGTTGATCGGAGTGGTGAACCTCCCCATCATCTACTTCTCGGTGCTATGGTGGAATACGCTTCACCAGGGATCGAGCGTGAGCTTCAAGGGCACGTCGATGCACGTCTCGATGCTCACCGGCATGCTGCTGATGGCTTTCGCGTTTTGGAGCTATTCGATCGGTACCGCGCTTGCGAGGGTCCGGACGATCATCCTCGAGCGGGAGCGCCGGACACGATGGGTGCGCGCCTTATGAATCATGATTTCTACATCTGGATGTCTTACGGCATGACGGCGCTGGTGATCGCGGCGGAGATCGCGTGGCTGCGTCTGCATCGCGCGCAAGCGCTGCGCCGCATCGAAGAGGAGCGTGACCTTGAAGCCCAGGACTAGGCGGGCGATCTGGATCGTGTCGGGACTCGCCGCGCTGGGGATCGCGTCGGCGCTGGTGCTGAACGCGTTCCAGTCGAACCTCGTATTCTTCTTCACCCCGAGCCAGGTGGCGGCCCATGAGGCTCCGTCCGGCCGGGCCTTCCGCATCGGCGGGCTCGTCGAGGCCGGGAGCGTCGTGCACGAGAAGGACGCGCTCACCGTCCATTTCCGCGTGACCGATACCGCGCAAACGATACCGGTGGTGTTCACGGGCCATCTTCCCGATCTCTTCCGCGAGGGAAAGGGCGTCGTCGCACAGGGCAGGCTCATGGGCGACGGCACTTTCCACGCGAGCGACGTCCTCGCGAAACACGATGAGAATTACATGCCGCCCGAGGCCGCCGAGGCGCTGCGCAAGGCGGGGCATCCGATAGACAAGGCTGCCTTCGCGGGACAGAAAGGCAAGTCGTGATCCCCGAGCTCGGGCATTTCGCCCTCGTGATCGCGCTCGCGCTCGCCCTGGCGCAGGTGTTCTTCGCGCTCGCTGGGGCGCGCACGGGTCGCATCGCGTGGCTCGCCACCGTTCGCCCCATCGCCGTCGGCCAGTTCGTGTTCGTGGCCGGCGCATTCGCCGCGCTCGCGTGGTCGTTCGTGCACAACGACTTCTCGGTCCTCAACGTGGCGAGCCATTCGAATTCCAAGCTTCCCGCGCACTATCGCTTCGCGGCGACGTGGGGATCCCACGAAGGGTCGATCCTGCTCTGGTCGCTCATGCTCGCGGGATGGACGTTCGCGGTCGCGGTCTTCAGCCGTGCCCTGCCCGAGCGGTTCGTCGCGCGCGTGCTCGGAGTGATGGGACTCGTGAGCGTGGGATTTCTCCTCTTCATCCTCCTCACGTCGAATCCGTTCGAGCGGCTAATGCCCCCCGCCGTCGAGGGAAGCGACCTCAATCCCCTGCTGCAGGATCCGGGCATGGTGATCCACCCGCCGATGCTCTACATGGGATACGTGGGGTTCTCCGTGGCCTTCGCATTCTCGATCGCGGCGCTCCTCGAAGGCAGGCTCGATTCGACGTGGGCGCGGTGGTCGCGTCCCTGGACCACGGCGGCATGGTGCTTCCTCACCATCGGCATCGCGCTCGGCAGCGCCTGGGCCTACTACGAGCTCGGATGGGGCGGCTGGTGGTTCTGGGATCCGGTCGAGAACGCGTCCTTCATGCCGTGGCTCGTGGGCACCGCGCTCATTCATTCGCTCGCGGTCACCGAAAAACGCGGCACGTTCCGCAGCTGGACCGTGCTGCTCGCGATCGTCGCGTTCTCGCTTTCGCTGGTGGGCACGTTCCTGGTCCGCTCCGGGGTCCTCACGTCGGTCCATGCCTTCGCGACGGACCCGAAGCGGGGAGTCTTCATCCTGCTCTTCCTGGTGGCGGTCATCGGCGGCTCGCTCGCGCTCTTCGCATGGCGCGCGCCGCGGGTCGGCCTGGGCGGGAGCTTCGAGCCGGTATCGCGCGAGTCGCTGCTGCTCGCGAACAACGTGCTTCTCGCGGTCGCCATGTCGGCGGTGCTGCTGGGGACGCTCTACCCGCTCTTCCTGGATGCGCTCAACGCCGGAAAGATTTCCGTGGGACCGCCCTACTTCGACACGGTGTTCTATCCGCTGATGGCGCCGGCCGTGTTCCTCATGGCGATCGGTCCCGTGGCGAGCTGGAAGCGCGCCGCGCTTCCCGATCTCTGGACGCGCCTTCGCTGGGCACTCGCCGTCTCCGTCGTCGCGGCATTGGTGCTGCCATTCACCCTGGGCCATTGGTCCGTCGCCATCGCTTTCGGCCTCTGGCTCGGCTTGTGGGTCGCCGCGGCCGGGGTCGCCCAGCTCGTTCAACGCTTGAAGATCGCGCCCCAGGCGACGCTCGGCGCGAGACTCGCGGCCCAACCGCTTGCGTGGTACGGCATGACGCTCGCGCATCTCGGCGTCGCCGTGTTCATCTTCGGCGTCACGCTGGTGCGCGGCTACGAGACCGAGCGCGATTTGCGCATGGCGCCCGGCGAGATGGTCGCGATCGGCGGATACCAGTTCACCTTCAAGGGAACGAAGGAAGTGCCCGGCCCGAACTACACGGCGATCCAGGGAGAGTTCGAGGTGCGGCGCGAAGGCGCGGGGAATTTCTTCGTGCTGCGCCCTCAGAAGCGCCAGTACGAGGCTTCGGGACAAATCATGACCGAGGCCGCGATCGACACGGCGTTCACTCGGGACCTTTACGTCTCGCTCGGCGAGCCCGTGGACTCCGACGCGTGGGGCGTGCGCGTCTACTACAAGCCGTTCGTCGACTGGATCTGGGGCGGCTGTTTCATCATGGCGCTCGGTG
>JADGRS010000172.1 GCA_017880705.1 Burkholderiales bacterium | reverse complement strand
TTACGCCCGTTTCGATCCGACGGCGGTGGAGTACGCGCCCATCGACCGGGGAGTTCCCGGCGAGCCCGAAGCGCAGCCCATGGAGCTCTCTTCATGGGTGGAGGCGGTGGGACAGCTGCGGCAATCGCCGATCGCGCACCGCTCCGCGCACCTCGCGCGGTTGCAGGGCATGCCGCTCGCGATGCGCGCCGTGGCGGTGAAGTCGCAGGGGCGCGTCCTCGCGACCGGCCTCGCGATCCTCGAGGACGATTGCGTGGGGCTCTTCGACATCATCACCGCGGACGAGGCGCGCCGGCAGGGCCACGCGAAACGAATTGTCGCGAGCCTCCTTCGCATCGGTTGGGACCTCGGCGCGCGCCACGCCTATCTCCAGGTGCAGGAGGACAATGTCGCCGCACGCCGCCTCTATGCGCAGTTCGCCTTCGAGGAGAAGTACATTTACTGGTATCGCGGCAGGCCCGGAGACCTGGAATGACCGAAGACGACGTGACGCGCCTCGCGCACTTGCTGGCGGGCGCGTGCAAGCGCCACGGCGTGCATCTCGCAACCGCTGAATCGTGCACCGGCGGCGGCGTGGCGGCCGCCTGCACGCGCATCTCCGGGAGCTCCGAGTGGTTCGAGCGCGGCATGGTCACCTACACCAACGTCGCGAAGCGCGAGATGCTGGGTGTCGCCGGGGAAACGCTCGCGGCCCATGGCGCCGTGAGCGAGGCGGTCGCTCGCGAGATGGCCGCGGGCGCGCTGAAGCACAGCCATGCCGACATCAGCGTTGCCGTGACGGGCATCGCGGGACCGACGGGCGGCGTGCCCGGTAAGCCCGTCGGCACCGTGCACTTCGCATGGGGCGTTCGCGATGGGCCGATCCAGGCGCGCCGGTTCCACTTCAAGGGCGACCGCGCCGCGGTCCGGCTCCAATCCATCGCCGTCGCCTTGCAGGGGCTCATCGACCTGCTAGGGTAGGGGCTCTTGAGAGCGCCTTAAGTACCGGCGGACTAAGCGCAAGAAAACTAGGAGGCAATCGCAATGGGAGTCCCGGACCTCGACAAGGTCACGGCTAGTCTGATCGCGGTTCGGACTCTCGTTTACGCGCTTATCGAGACTCATCCGAATCCAACGGCGCTGTTGGCCGCATTCCGTTCGCATCGAGAGATCGTAGAGGAAATGTTCGTAGCATCATTCGCTTCAGATGAGCAACTCGCGACAGCAAAGGACGAGTTCGTGGTCCTGGATAAAGTGATCCAAGCGTATATCGCCAAGCCTCGCGAATAGGGGACTCAGCCATGGCACAAGTTGACGTCGCGGAAGAGATAAGTGGTGGCCCGTAAGGCCTGTCTGGTGAGTTTGTAAAGTATATAACTCCCCCTATTGACAGCAGAACGTTCGTTCTGTAGCTTCCGAACAATCGTTCTGTCATCGGAAGCATCGCCGTGGCGTTGAATGCCCAGAAGCCCCAGCTCGATCCGCAGTACCTGGAAAAGCTCCAGGACTACTACTCCGAGCACAAGGTGATCCCGTCGTATTCGGTGCTGGCGGGGCTGTGGGGCATCTCCGCCAAGTCCTGGGTCTCGGAATGCGTGAAGCGCTTCGAGGAGGCGGGCTATCTCGACTGGACGCCCGACCGGCAGCTGAAGCCCGGCGCGCGCTTCTTCGAGAGGAAGCTCGCGGATTCGACGGTGCAGGCGGGCCTGCCCAACGGGGCCATCTCGGACGGATACGACCTCATCACGATCGACGACTGGCTGGTGAAGATTCCCTCGAAGACGGCGCTGGTGCGCGTGAAGGGCGATTCGATGGTCGACGCCGGCATCCACGAGGGCGATCTCCTCGTCGTCGAGGTGCAGCCCAACGCGAATGTCGGCGACATCGTGGTCGCCATCGTGGACAACGAGTTCACCGTGAAATACCTCGAGCGCGAGCGGGGCGCGTTCGTGCTGAAGCCGGCCAACAAGGCCTACCCCGTGATCCGCCCTCGTGGGCGACTGGAAATTTTCGGCGTCATGGCCGGGCTGGCGCGGCGCACCCGGTAGCTCATCCCATGAGCCTGAGATCGACTAGCCTCGAAAACGTCACCAACAAACATTTCTAATGGGATAAATTCACATGCTCAAAGTCATCTCCAGCGGCAGCTCCGAAACCTCCAAAATGGACGAAAACAAGGCGAAGGCCCTGGCGGCCGCGCTCTCCCAGATCGAGAAGCAGTTCGGCAAGGGCGCCATCATGAAGATGGGCGACAAGGATGTCGAAAAGGGCATCGAGGTCGTGTCCACCGGATCCCTCGGCCTCGACATGGCGCTCGGCGTGGGCGGGCTTCCGCGCGGGCGGGTGGTCGAGATCTACGGCCCGGAATCGTCCGGCAAGACCACGCTCACGCTCCAGGTCATCGCCAACATCCAGAAGCTCGGCGGCACCGCGGCCTTCATCGACGCGGAGCACGCGCTCGACCCGCAGTACGCGCAGCGCCTCGGCGTGGATACGTCGGAGCTTCTCCTCTCGCAGCCCGACAACGGCGAGCAGGCGCTCGAGATCGCCGACATGCTGGTGCGCTCGGCCTCCGTCGATTGCGTCGTGATCGATTCGGTCGCGGCGCTCACTCCGAAAGCGGAGATCGAGGGCGAGATGGGCGAGCCGCAGATGGGATTGCAGGCGCGCCTCATGAGCCAGGCGCTCCGGAAGCTCACCGCCAACATCAAGCGCTCCAACACGCTCGTCATCTTCATCAACCAGATCCGCATGAAGATCGGCGTGATGTTCGGCAACCCCGAGACCACCACCGGCGGCAACGCCCTCAAGTTCTACGCGTCGGTGCGCATCGACATCCGCCGCATCGGCTCGATCAAGCGCGGCGAAGAGGTGATCGGCAACGAGACCCGCGTGAAGGTGGTGAAGAACAAGGTGGCGCCCCCGTTCAAGACGGCGGACTTCGACATCCTCTACAACGAGGGCATCTCGCGCGAGGGAGAGATCATCGAGATGGGCGTCAACCACCGCATCGTCGAGAAGTCGGGCGCCTGGTACGCCTACAAGGGCGAGAAGATCGGCCAGGGCAAGGACAACACGCGCGAGTTCCTGCGCGAGAACCCCGCCATGGCCAACGAGATCGAGATGAAGATTCGCGAGGCCGTGGGAATCGCGGGCGGCATGCCCCAGGCCAAGGTCGAAGCGGAAGCGGCCGAAGGCGACTGAAGGCCGGCGCGGCGAATTCGCTGAGGTGGTGACCCATGGCCTGGGCATTCGTGGCTAAGACCGAGCCGTCATTACGGGCCCGGGCCATGCGGTTTCTTGCGCGGCGCGAGCATTCGCGCGCGGAGCTCCAGCGAAAGCTTTCCGCGGTCGCGGAGGAGGGCGACGATGTCGAGGCATTGCTCGACGAGTTGGCGAACAAAGGCTGGCTCTCGGACACGCGCTTCGCGGAGCTCGCGGTGCGCTCCAAGGCGCGCCGGTTCGGCCCGCTCAAGGTCGCTCACCAGTTGCGCGCCAAGGGCGTCGGTGAAGAGACCATCGCGATTGCCTTCGCGAGCGCGGGTACCGACGGCGCCGCGAACCTCGAGCGGGTGTGGCGCAGCCACTTCTCGGCCGCCCCCGCCGATCAACGTGAGCGGGGCCGCCAGGTGCGGTTCCTCCAGGGACGCGGTTTCCCGCTCGACGACATCCTGCGCTTCCTGAAGGGAATGAGGACATGAGAGTCACCGGAATGTTCGACGTGAAGCTGACTCCGCAATCGAACGACGATGTCGGCGATGGCATTCCGCTCGGCCGCATGTCGCTCGACAAGCGCTACCACGGTGATCTCGATGCGACCGGCAAGGGCGAGATGCTCACAGCGATGACGTCGGTGAAAGGCTCCGCGGGATACGTCGCCATGGAGAGGGTCAGCGGCGCATTGCAGGGCCGCAATGGATCTTTCGTGATCCAGCATGGCGGCACGATGACGCGCGGCGCGCAGAGTCTCTCCATTACCGTCGTTCCCGACTCCGGCAGGGGTGAGCTGGCGGGCATCGCCGGAAAGATGGCGATCGTCATCGCCGACGGCAAGCATTCGTACGATTTCGAATACACGCTTTCCTGACTCTTCCCGAGAGAAAATCCGCCATGAGCTGGAAGCAACAGAAGATCCTCTCCCTCGCCGCCATCGCGGCGGCGTTCGTCATCAACTGCTGGCCCGTGCAATCTCAGGGGCCCGCTCCCGTGCACACGGTCCTGGCGGCTCCATGACGATCGCGCAAGCCGGAAAGGCCGCGCGCTTCAAGGCGCTTCACGAGGGACCGCGCGCGTTCGTCATCGCGAATCCATGGGATGCGGGATCGGCGCGCATCCTCGCGGGTCTCGGCTTTGTCGCGCTCGCCACATCGAGCGGCGCGTCGGCTGGAACCCTCGGACGCCGTGACGGCAACGTGACGCGCAATGAGGCGCTCGTCGATGCTCGCGCCATCGTGGAATCGACCGATGTCCCGGTCTCGGCCGATCTGGAAAAGGGATTCGGCGATTCGCCCGAAGACGTGGCCGAGACGATTCGCCAGGCCGCGCAGGTGGGCCTGGTGGGCGGCTCGATCGAAGATGCGAGCGGCGACAAGCGCCAGCCGATCTACTCTCTCGCCCACGCGACGGAGCGCATCGCCGCGGCGGCAGAAGCCGCCCACGCGCTCGCCTTCCCATTCCTCCTTACGGCGCGCGCGGAGAACTTCCTCCACGGCAAGACGGACCTCGACGATACGATCCGCCGGTTGCAGGCGTTCGAGAAGGCAGGCGCCGACGTCCTGTTCGCGCCGGCGCTTCCCGATCTCGCCGCGGTGAGCGCCGTTTGCGCCGCGGTCACGAAGCCCGTGAATTTCATGGTGGCCATTCGCGGAAAGTCCTGGAGCGTCGCCGAGCTCGAGGCGGCGGGCGTGCGTCGCGTAAGCCTCGCCTCATCGCTCTGGCGCGCGGCGATGACGGGACTCGTCGAGGCGGGCCGCGAGGTCCGCGAGAAGGGGACTTTCGGCTATCTCGACCACGCGCTTCCCACGGCCGAGGTGAGCCGCTTCATGCGGGATTGAACTCGGCGTTTGGTATCCTTAGGCGATGCAAACCAGGGATATCCGCAGGAAGTTCATCGACTACTTCGTTTCGAAGGGGCACACGCACGTGCCCTCGAGCTCGCTCGTCCCGGCGAACGATGCGACGCTACTCTTCACCAATGCGGGCATGGTGCAGTTCAAGGACGTGTTCCTCGGGCTCGAGAAGCGTCCCTACAACCGCGCGGTGACGGCGCAGCGCTGCGTGCGTGCCGGCGGCAAGCACAACGATCTCGAGAACGTGGGCTATACGGCGCGCCACCACACGTTCTTCGAGATGCTGGGCAACTTCAGCTTCGGCGACTACTTCAAGCGCGATGGCATCAAGTACGCGTGGGAATTGCTCACGGTCGAGTACGGGCTGCCCAAGGAAAAGCTCTGGACCACCGTCTACCTGACCGACGACGAGGCCTACGACATCTGGACCAAGGAGATCGGCGTTCCCCCCGAGCGCTGCATTCGCATCGGCGACAAGCCGGGCGGGCGCAAGTTCGAGAGCGATAACTTCTGGCAGATGGCCGACACCGGCCCGTGCGGCCCGTGCTCGGAAATCTTCTACGACCATGGCCCCGAGGTCGAAGGAGGCCCCCCGGGCTCGCCCGATGCGGAGGGCGATCGCTACATCGAGATCTGGAACCTCGTCTTCATGCAGTTCAACCGCGACGAGGCGGGCACGATGCACCCGCTGCCCAAGCCGTCGGTGGACACGGGCATGGGCCTCGAGCGCCTGACTGCGGTGCTGCAGGGCGTGCATTCCAACTACGAGATCGATCTCTTCCAGTCGCTCATCAAGGCGGCGGCCCGCGCCACGCGCACCAAGGAGCTCGATTCGCCGTCGCTGCGGGTCATCGCGGACCACATTCGCGCGTGCGCCTTCCTCATCTGCGACGGAGTGATTCCGGGCAACGAGGGGCGCGGCTACGTGCTGCGGCGCATCGCGCGGCGCGCCATGCGCCACGGCTACAAGCTCGGGCAGAAGAAGCCCTTCTTCTACACGCTCGTGGACGACCTCGCGAAGGAGATGGGCGATGCCTACCCGGAGCTGGTGAAAGCGCAGGAGCGCGTCACTTCGACACTCAAGCAGGAGGAGGAGCGCTTCGCCGAGACGCTCGAGACCGGCATGGCGATCCTCGAGGGCGCCCTCGCGAAGAACGCGAAGCGCCTCGACGGCGAGGTCGCGTTCAAGCTCTACGACACGTTCGGTTTTCCGGTGGACATGGTGGCGGACATCGGCCGCGAGCGCGGCTTCGCGATCGACATGGCGGGCTTCGACGCCGCGATGGCCGCGCAGCAGGAGCGCTCGCGCTCGGCGAGCAAGTTCAAGGCGGGCGCGCAGCTCGAATACAGCGGTGCCAAGACCACGTTCCGCGGCTACGACACGCTGGGCGAGGAGGGGCGCGTCGTGGCGCTCTACCGCGGCGGCAGCCCGGTGAAGAGCCTCTCCGTGGGCGAGGAGGGCATCGTCGTCCTCGATCGCACGCCGTTCTACGCGGAGTCCGGCGGGCAGGTCGGCGACCGTGGCGAGCTCACCAAGGGCGGGACGTGCCTCACGCTCTTCGAGGTGCGCGACACCCAGAAGATCCAGCCCGACGTCTTCGGCCACCACGGCGCGGTGAAGACCGGCGAGCTCGCGGTGGGCGATACGGTCGCGGCGCAGGTGGACCTCGACAAGCGCGCGCGCACCATGCGCCACCATTCGGCGACGCACCTGATGCACAAGGCGCTGCGCGAAGTGCTCGGCGACCA
>JADGRS010000171.1 GCA_017880705.1 Burkholderiales bacterium | reverse complement strand
CACGTCGAGGATGAGGGCGACCCGCCCATCGCCGAGAATGGTCGCGCCCGCGAGGCCCGGCACCGGATGAAGGTTCGTGTCGAGGGACTTCACCACGAGCTGCTGCTGGCCGATGAGGCTGTCGACCAGGAGCGCGGTGCGGCGTTGATCCACCTCGACGACGAGGCACAGGGGATCGGGGCGCCGCCCGCCATCGCGCCCGGCGGCGGGCAGCTGGACGATGTCCTCGAGCCGCACGATCGGCAGGTGCTCGCCGCGCACCGCGACCAGCGAGGCCTGGTTCACGACGGTCTTGATGTCGCCTTCGGCGGGCTTGAACGCCTCGGCGACGAATTCGAGCGGCACGATGTACTGCTCGTCGCCGACGCCGACGATCATGCCGTCGAGCACCGCGAGCGTGAGAGGCACCTGGATCGCGATCGTGGTGCCCTCGCCCTTCTTCGACGACACCGAGACGCTGCCGCCGAGGGACGTGATGTTGCGGCGCACGACGTCCATGCCGACGCCGCGCCCGGAGAGATTGGTGACCTCCTTCGCCGTGGAGAAGCCCGCCTCGAAGATGAGGCCCCAGGCCTGCGCGTCGGTCCACGTGTCGTCGATCGCCATGCCGAGCTCGCGCGCCTTGGCGAGGATGCGCTCGCGATCGAGGCCGCGGCCGTCGTCGGTCACCTCGATGATCACGCTGCCGCCGCGATGCGTCGCCCGCATGCCGACGGTCCCGGACTCGGGCTTGCCCGCCCTGTGGCGCTCCTCGGGCGACTCGATGCCGTGGTCGATCGCGTTGCGCACCACGTGGGTGAGCGGATCGACGAGAAGCTCGATCAATTCCTTGTCGAGCTCGGTCTCGTGGCCCTGGGTGCGCAGCTGCACTTTCTTCGCCAACCGGCTGGAGAGGTCGTAGACGAGCCGCGGGAAGCGGCTGAAGACGAACTCCATCGGCATCATGCGGATCGACATCACCGCCTGCTGCAGGTCGCGCGTGTTGCGGTCGAGCGTCGCGAGACTGTGGGTGAGGCGCTCATCCTGCTTGGCGGCGAGCGTCGCCACCGACTGCTGCATCATCGCCTGCGCGATCACGAGCTCGCCGACCAGGTTCACGATGCGATCGATCTTCTCGACGCTCACCCGTATCGAGGACTGGTCGCCCTTGCGCCGGTTCAGCTCGACGCTGCCGTCGGTCTCGAACAAGCCGTACTTTTCGGCCGCTGCCGGGCTCGCCGGCACTTCGCCAGCCGGCTCCTCGAACAGGCCGTAGGCCTCGCCCTTCGCCGGGGACGCGCTCGCGGCCGGCGCATCGAAGAAGGATTCCTCGGCGGGTGCGCTCGAGGCGGCCGAGGGATGCGCCGGGGCCGCGCCGCGAAATCCGGCGAGCTGGATGCGAATGGTCTCCATGGCCGGGTCGGCGCCGCGCTCGCCCGCCTTGAGCCGCGCGAGGTGCGCCTTGAAGGCGTCGCAGGCGTCCAGGAGCACGCGCACCGTGCCCTCGTCGGCCTTGCCGTTGCCCTTGCGCAGGCCGTCGAACAGCGTCTCCATCTCGTGGGTCGCGTCGGAAAGCTGCGTGAAGCCGAAGGTGCCGCTGCCGCCCTTGATCGAATGGGCCGCGCGGAAAATCGAGTTGAGGGTCTCCGCGTCCGCCGCTCCCGAGCCGAGCGCCATCGCCTTCTCCTCGATGGATTCCAGGTGCTCCTGGGCCTCGTCGAAGAACGTCGCGATGAATCGGTTCAGGTCGATCGCCATGGGGCGCGGCTGCTAGCGCAGGACTTTCTGCACGACCTCGAGAAGAGTCGCGGGGTCGAAGGGCTTCACCAGCCAGCCGGTCGCCCCCGCGGCGCGGCCCTGGGCTTTCATGCTGTCGGAGGACTCGGTGGTGAGCAGCAGGATCGGCACGCTCTTGTAGTCGCGCAGCTCGCGCAAGCTCCTCACGAGCGTGAGCCCGTCCATGTTCGGCATGTTCTGGTCGGTGATCACCAGGTCGCACGAGGTGCTGGTGGCGCGGTCGAGCCCCTGCGCGCCATCCTCGGCCTCGATCACGCGGTAGCCCGCGCTTTCCAGGACGAACGCGACCATCTCCCGCATCGTCGCGGAGTCGTCCACTGCCAGAATCGTCTTCATTTTGCCGCCCGTCTTCTAGAAAAGGTCGACGCTGCCGGCGCTGCGCTTGTCGGTGCGCGCGCCCTTGGCGTCGTCGTCGATCTGCTGGATGCCCGCGACGATGCAGTCGAGCATCGCGCGCGAGCGTTCGATCCATTGCTCGGTCCCCCCCGGGTCCCTCACCGGCGGAGTGGCGAGCGAGATCGCCTCGCCGAGCTTCTCGCGCATCTTGTCCACGCGCATCTTCTGCGCGTCGATCAGCTGGTTCACGAGATCGTGGGACTGCAGGTGCTGCACCGCGCGGTAGAGGTGGTCGAGGACCACGCCGTACTCGTCGGCCTTGCCGCCCGCGGTGTCGAGGTCCTCGCGTTGCGCGGCCACGATGCGGTCCGCGGCGCCGCGAAACGCCGTCATGAGCTCGTTGGAGGCTTCGCGCAGCATCGTCTGGCTGCGAGCGAGCTCGTCCGCGGTGAGCGCCAGGCGCTCGTTCAACGTCGAGGCCACCGTGACCAGAAGGTCGGCGGCCTGCTCCGCGTCCTTCGCCTCCGGTGACCCGTTTCCCGCTCGATTCATCGCCAAACTCCCTGTTTGCCGGCGCCCATTTGCGCGCTTACCGGCCTAACCCAATGACCTCGTACCGCGATGCTCCCACATCGACGACGTCCCGGGGCGCGATCGCGTGCGCTCCGGGAGGCAAGTCGCGCCCGTTCAGGCGCGGCGCGTTGCCCCCACCGAAGCGCGCTATGAAGAATCCGTCGCCGCGCTTCACCACGAGCGCGGTATCCGTCCCCGCGGCCCCCAGCATCGTGTTGGCCTGGTCCAGCGCGATCACATCGCCCGCACGCGCTCCGGCGACCACCCGCAGCGCGAGCATCTCCTTCGCGGGCGCCTCCTCGCGGGTGCGCACCGCCTCGTGCGAAGCGCCCGCGCGTAGCGCCGGGTCCCGCGGAATCGCCATGGTGCGCGACAGGTCCTCCTTCACGGGCCGCGCCGCCTCCGGGGCGGGCGCGGGGCTCGGCAGGTGGGACGCGAGCATCGTCCGCTCGAAATCGGTGTGCACCGTCTTCTCGAGATCCCCGACCGCGCCGGTGAGAAGGGTGTCGTCGAAGAAGTGCAGCTTGTGCTTTCCCACCTCGATGAGATCCAGGTGGTGCACCACCTGGTGGCTCGTCGCAATGCCGTTCACCTTCGTGCCGTTGGTGCTCGCGAGGTCCTCGATGTAGACCGTGTGATTCGCCTGCCTGAACAGCATGTGCCGTCCCGAGACCGCCGGGTGGTCGATCCAGATGTCGCACGCCGGGTGGCGCCCCACGACGGTCACCGCCTTCTCGAGCTCGACCTCCGCGACGATCGCACCCTCCAGGCTGACCACGATCCTCGCGCCCACTACCCCTCGCGCCGGAATCGCGAGCCCGCGGACGACGCGGCCTTCAATTGGTTGTCGACTTTCATCGCACTCTCCACGCCCGCGGCCACTGCGCCTGCGGCCATCGCCTCATCCTGGGTATCCACCACGCCCGCGAGCGTCGCCGCGCCGCCGTCGCAGTGCACGGTGAAGTCCGTTGCCTTGGTGCGCTCGTCGCGGCGCAGCGCCGAACGCACGCTCCGCTCCGCGGACAGATTGTCCACCATACGCACCGATTCGGGTGTTTCCCGAAAGTTCTTTCTGCGCATCATGCCCTCGATCTCGTCGACGCATTCTTCAATGCTGAGGCGCTCGGTGCTGAGCACCAGGTCGTAGAGCTCCGGCTCGCGCCAGTTCACCCCGAAATGGCGCTTGGTGATCGCCGTGTGGGCCTCCTCGCTCAGCTGGATCTCGTTCTCGACGGTCGCGCGGTTGTCGGTGGCCAGGCGCTGCATCATGCGCGTGACGCGCGTCTCGAGCGGCGCGCAAACGCGCACGCGGATGACGTGGGGAATGTTGCGAAGCAGGTGGACCGCGCCCCAGCCGCGGGTCACGCAGGTCGACCCGTCGCGCAGGAACTTGAAGGTCTCGTCGGCGGTGAAGATCGACACGCTCGTCCGGTCGGTGGTGAGCCGCTCCCAGATTCCCGACTTCCCGTCAAGGAAGCGCTCGACATGACTCTTGCGCAGCCGCATCTTGTTGGCGATGGGTTCGATGATCTCGTGATAGACGACGCGCTTGCCGGCGCGCGCCGCCACGCCCGCGGCGACGTCCTTGCCGAGCGAGCCCATCTCACGGGTCATTGCGATCAGAGGCATGTGCATCGGTCCTTTCTAGAATTCCTTCCAGTCTTCCTCGCCGGCACCGGCGCCGGTCAGGGCCGGCTCCCGGCGCTCGGCCACGGCGGCGGGGCGCCTTTGCGCCGGCTCGTGGCGCTGCAGTTGCTGGGCGCCGGGCATCGAGGCAGCCTCCGCGACTGCGCCGCCGCCCTCCTCGATGCGGAACTGCGCCACCGCGCGGGCAAGGCCGTTCGCCTGGCTCGCCATGCTGGTCGCCGCGGCCGTCGCCTCTTCCACGAGGGAAGCGTTCATCTGCACCACGGTGTCCATCTGCGTGATGGCCTTGTTGATCTGCTCGACGCCCGAGCTCTGCTCGTGGCTCGCGGCGGCGATCTCGGTCATGATCTCGGCGACCTTCTTCACCGATGCGACCAGCTCGTCCATCGTCTTGCCCGCCTGCTCGACGAGGCGCGCGCCCGCTTCCACGCGGCCGACGGAACTTTCGATCAGGCCGCGAATCTCCTTCGCCGACTCCGCCGAGCGCTGCGCGAGGCTGCGCACTTCGGAGGCGACCACCGCGAATCCGCGGCCCTGCTCGCCGGCGCGCGCCGCCTCGACGGCGGCGTTCAGCGCGAGGATGTTGGTCTGGAACGAGATGCCGTCGATCACGCCGATGATGTCGGTGATGCGCTTCGACGAATCGGCGACCTCGTGGAAGGTGGTGACGACCTTGCTCACCACCTCGCCGCCTTTCTGGGCGGTGGCCGAGGCGCTGCCCGCGAGGTTGCTCGCCTGCTTCGCGTGATCGGCATTCTGCCGGACCGTGGTGGTGAATTCCTCGAGCGTGGACGCGGTCTCCTCGAGCGAGCTCGCGTGCTCCTCGGTGCGGCTGGAAAGCTGCTGGTTGCCGGCGGCGACCTGCCCCGCCCCGACGGCGATCGACTCGGCCCCGGTGCGGATCTGCGTGACCATGCGGCCCAGGCCGTCGTTCATCTCGCGAAGGGCGGAGAGAAGCTCCGCCGCCTCGTCGCTGCCTTCGGACTGGATGCGCGAGGTGAGATCGCCGGAGGCGACGCGCCTGGCGACGGCGACCGATTCGCGCAGCGGCCCGGTAATGCTGCGTGTGATGGCCCATGCGACCAGCACCGCGAGGAGGAGCACCACCACGTCCACGACGTAGACGCTCGCGGCCAGGCGATCGCCGCTCACCATGGCGCTGCGCGTCGCGTCGTCGCTCGACTTCCTCTGGATGTCGATCAGGCGGTTCAGCTCGGAGAGCGTCTTCTGCACGTGCGGATCGACTTCGTTCATGAGGACCTTCGCCGCTTCCTCGTTGCGGAAGCTGGTGGACAGCCCGAGCGCCTGCTGGAAAGGCTGCTCGAGCTCCTTGTCCGTCTTGCTGAGGGTCGCGATGATCTCCTGCTCTTGCGACGACAGCGACATGCGCGACATCTTCTCGCGCGCATCGTCGTAGGCCTTCCCAAGCTGCCGGGCGCGGTCCTCGTCGATCTGCATCGCCTTGATGTCGCTGTGCAGCCCGATGTTGCGCATCACCGCCGACTGCTCGAGGGCGAGCGCCTTCATCTCGGCGGCGAGATTCAGCTTGTTGCCTGCGGCATCGTGCACGATCGCGAGGTCGTCGCGGCTCTTCTTTCCGAGCCAGGTGCCGCCCAACGAGATGGCCATCATGATCGCGAGGATCGCGCCGAACGCCAGCGCGAGGCGGGTCCCGATCTTGAGCTTGCGTAGCAACATCGGCGGTCTCCCGGGGGGCCAGGCCCCTGCGGGCCGCCCTCCGCAGGCTATTTCTCCTAGTTCTTGTAGATTCCGCAGCCGACGATCAGGTCCTCGTAGCGCTGCAGGTACATCGACTTCGGCTCGGTCTGGCGCGTGACCGGATTCATGAACTTGTACTCCTGCCAGCCCTTCGCTTCGGGCCCCTTGGACATCATCTCGACGCGCTCCTTGACGAAGTACTTGCCGTCGCCTTCTCCTTCCATCGAGTAGCGCGAGCAGTGTCACAAATATGAAGCGATCGACCTATGTCGCGCTTCACATTCGGGACGCCCCCGCGGTTACCCATGTAATCCTTGCCTCAGCGATGGAAGTCGATTTCGATTTCCATCAAGCGCCCGTCGCTGCCGGGCGCGAACTTCCATCGCGAAAGCGTCTTGATCACGACGCGCTCGAAGAGGCGGCGCGGCGTCACATCGAGAATCTCCACGCGAGTGACTTCCCTGGTCGCGTCGACGGTCATGCGGGCCTTCACCCGGCCTTTGTCGGCTCCCGCGATGATCGCCTCGCGGGGGAATTCGGGCTCGATGCGCGATACCGGCATGATTTCGCCGGCGGCGTGCGCACCCGATGAAAGCGCCCAGGCCAGGAGGGCTCCGGCAGGCACCCAGCTGCGGCGCGAATTGTTGAACGGCATGGACTCGTCTCCGTGATTCATGTTGTGGGCATTCGACCGGCGCATTTTAGTCGAGCGTCAGTGAACTTCCAAAGAATCCGGGGGTTACAGCGGTAATCACGCG
>JADGRS010000170.1 GCA_017880705.1 Burkholderiales bacterium | reverse complement strand
TCGCCGCGCGGCTGGCCGCGTGGAGCAATACCACGTAGCGGCCGTGGGAAGCCCACTCGGGCGGCGCCTCGGGGCGCAGCAACCCGTAGCGGGCCTCGCCGTCGGGCGCATAGCCGAAGACGTTCGCCACGAGCCGACGATTGCGCTCCACCGCGTGCAGGTCTCGCGGCACGCGGATCTTCACGTCGTATATGCGCGCGGCGAATCGCTCCCGCGCGCTCTTCGCGTCCAGGCCGAACACGGGCGCCCTCGCGAAGCGCGCCACCAGCGCGCTCTTCGCGAGGCCCTGGGTGTCGATCACGAAGTCCCAGACGCGCGAGCGAATGGCGGAGCGTGCGCGCGCCATGCGGCGCCATCCCGAGGGCGCGAACGGATTGCGCCTCAATCCGCGCAGCGCGACGGGAATGACCTCGTCCACGGACGGATGCAGCGCCACGAGGTCCGCGTAAGCCTCTTCCACGGCCCACGCGATGCGCGCGTCGGGGCGTTTCGCGGCGAGATCCGTGACGGCGGGGAGATGGTGGATCACGTCGCCCAGCGAGGAGAGCTTCACGAACAGGACGCGCGGGCCGGGCATGGCGGCATTCTAATCCCACGTCTACGGGTAAAATGGCGCTCCTTCGCGAGTCAGCAAACCTCCGTGGCGCCAACGCCCGCCGAAAAGCTCCCCATCACCGTCGCAATCATCGCCTTCGACGCCGGTGCCCAGATCGGGCCCTGCCTCGCGAGCGCGCAGTTTGCGGACGAAATTCTCGTTGTCGACTCGGGAAGCACCGACGACACCTTGGCGGTTGCCGCGCGCCATGGCGCGCGCGTCGAGACGAAGGAGTGGCTCGGCTTCGGCCGCCAGAAGCAGCATGCGGTCTCGATCGCGCGAAACGACTGGGTGCTCTGCCTCGATGCCGACGAGCGCGTGAGCGAGCGCCTCGCGGGCTCGATCCGCGCGGCGCTGCAGGGCCGCCGCTATCACGCCTACCGCATGGCGCGGCGCAACCGCTTCCTCGGCCGCTGGCTCGGTCACGGCGAGGGCTACCCGGACTGGACCGTGCGCCTCTTCCACCGCGCCCACGCGAGCTGGTCCAACGACGACGTGCACGAGGCGGTCCTCACCACCGCCGAGGTCGGGCGGCTCGAGGGCGACTTGCTCCACGACTCGGCCGAGGATGTCGCGACCTACATGACGAAGCAGAACCGCTACACGACGCTCCATGCCGAGGCGCTCTTCAACCAGGGCGTGCGCGCGAGCTATTGGCGGCTCCTCGCGAGCCCGTTCGTGCGCTTCGTGAAGTTCTACATCCTGCGCATGGGCTTCCTCGACGGGGGGCCGGGATTCGCGCACATCGCGATCGGGTGCAACAACACGTTCCAGAAGTACCTGAAGCTGATCGAGCTGCAAAAGGCGGACGCGACGCGCGGCGGCGAGCGGTCGCCGCAAGCGGGCGGCGGGAAGGGCGCGGCATGATCCTAGTCACGGGCGGCGCGGGCTTCATCGGGTCGAACTTCGTGCTCGACTGGCTCGCGGAATCCGCCGAAGCGGTGGTGAATCTCGACAAGCTCACCTATGCGGGCAACCTCGCGAATCTCGCCGGCCTCGCGGGCGACGAGCGGCATGTGTTCGTGCGCGGCGACATCGCCGATCGCGAGCTCCTCGATCGCCTGCTCGCCACGCATCGTCCCCGCGCCGTGGTGCACTTCGCCGCCGAAAGCCACGTCGACCGCTCCATCGTCGGCCCCGCCGCGTTCGTGCGCACGAACGTCGTCGGCACGTTCGAGCTGCTCGAGGCGGCGCGCTCGTACTGGCAGGGACTCGAGCTGGACCGCAAGGACGGCTTCCGTTTCCTGCACGTGTCCACCGACGAGGTGTACGGCTCGCTGGGGGAAGCCGATCCGCCCTTCTCCGAGACCACGCCCTACGCGCCCAACAGCCCCTACTCG
Organism: Burkholderiales bacterium; assembly: GCA_017880705.1. Classification (GTDB taxonomy): domain Bacteria; phylum Pseudomonadota; class Gammaproteobacteria; order Burkholderiales; family Usitatibacteraceae; genus Usitatibacter. Next base: position 4,895 of record JADGRS010000170.1, on the reverse strand, counting down.
GCATCCAAGGCGGGCTCGGATCACCTGGTGCGCGCGTATCACCACACCTATGGCCTTCCCGCGATCACGACGAATTGCTCGAACAACTACGGCCGCCATCAATTTCCCGAGAAGCTGATCCCGCTCATGATCGCGAACGCGCTCGAGGGCAAGGCGCTTCCCTTGTACGGCGACGGGCGCCAGGTGCGCGACTGGCTCTACGTGGGCGATCATTGCGCCGCGATTCGCGTGGCGCTCGCCCGCGGCGCGCCCGGGGAGACCTACAACATCGGCGGCGACGCCGAGCGGCGCAACATCGACGTGGTGCACGCGCTTTGCGATACGCTGCAGTCGCTTCGGCCCCGCGAAGGCGGCTATCGAGCGCTCGTCACGCCGGTCGCGGACCGTCCCGGCCACGACCGGCGCTACGCGATCGACGCCACGAAGATCCGCGCGAGCCTCGGCTGGGCGCCCCGCGAGACCTTCGAGACCGGCCTCGCGAAGACCGTGCGCTGGTATCTCGACAACGCGCAGTGGGTCGCGCAGGTGAAGAGCGGCGAGTACCGCAAATGGCTGGAGACGAACTACGGCGCCAGAAGCGGCCAATGAAACGGAGCGGCAAATGAAGCGCAAGGGAATCATTCTCGCGGGCGGCTCGGGCACGCGTCTCTATCCGGCCACCCGCGTGGTCTCGAAGCAGCTCCTGCCGGTGTACGACAAGCCGATGGTGTATTACCCGCTCGCCACGCTGATGCTCGCGGGGATCCGCGAGATCCTCCTTATCTCGACGCCGCAGGACACGCCGCGCTTCAGCGAGCTGCTCGGCGACGGAAGCGAGTGGGGCCTTTCCATCAGCTACGCGGTGCAGCCGCGTCCCGAGGGCCTGGCGCAAGCCTTCATCGTCGGGCGGGACTTCATCTCGGGAGGGCCGAGCTGCCTCGTCCTCGGCGACAACATATTCCACGGGCACGACCTCGGCGAGTCGCTGCAGCGCGCCGCCGCCGGCGATCGCGGCGCGACCGTGTTCGCATACCCGGTGAAGGATCCCGAGCGCTACGGCGTCGTCGCGTTCGACGCGAACGGCCGCGCGGTGTCGATCGAGGAGAAGCCGGCCGCGCCCAAGTCGCGCTACGCGGTGACGGGAATCTATTTCTACGACGAGCGCGTCGCCGACATCGCCGCGGCCCTCAAGCCTTCCGCGCGCGGCGAGCTCGAGATCACCGACGTGAATCGCCGCTATCTCGAAGCGGGCGCGCTCTCGGTGGTGGTGATGGGGCGCGGCACCGCGTGGCTCGACACCGGCACCCACGAGAGCCTCCTCGAGGCGGCTCATTTCATCGAGACCATCGAGCGCCGCCAGGGACTCAAGATCGCGTGCCCCGAGGAGATCGCCTATCGCATGGGTTACATCGACGCACGCCAGCTGGAGAGGCTCGCCGAGCCGATGAGTAAGAACGCGTACGGGCAGTACCTCCTCGCGGTGTTGCGCGATCGCGTGTACTGATGAAAGCGATCCCGACCGCCATCGCCGACGTGCTCGTGATCGAGCCCACCGTCTTCGGAGACGCGCGCGGCTCCTTCTTCGAGAGCTGGAACCGGCGGGCCTTCGCGAAGCTCCTGGGCCGGGAGGTCGACTTCGTGCAGGACAACCATTCGGCATCGGTGCGCGGCGTGCTGCGCGGCCTCCATTACCAGGTGAAGCAGGCCCAGGGAAAGCTCGTGCGCGTCGCGTCGGGCGAAGTGTTCGACGTGGTCGTCGACCTGCGGCGCTCGTCGCCGACGTTCGGCCGATGGCTGGGCGAGCGTCTCTCCGCCGGCAACCGCCGGATGCTGTGGGTGCCGCCCGGTTTCGCCCACGGCTTCCTGGTGCTCTCGGAATCGGCCGACTTCCTCTACAAGAGCACCGATTACTACGCCCCGGAGCATGAGCGCACGCTCCTCTGGAACGATCCCGCGGTCGGCGTCGAGTGGCCGCTCGATGGGGTGGTCCCAGTGCTCAAGCCCAGGGACGCGGCGGGCACGCCGCTCGCGCAGGCGGAAACCTTTTCGTGATTCGCGCGCTCGTCACCGGGGCCGGCGGCCAGGTCGGCGCCCAGGTCGCGCGCATTCTCGAGGGCCGCGCGGAATCCATCGCCCTCGATCGCTCGCGCCTAGATCTCTGCGATTCGGCCGCGATCGCCGCGCGCATTCGCGAGACGCGCCCGCAGCTCATCGTGAACGCGGCCGCGTACACGGCGGTCGATCGCGCCGAATCCGAGGAAGCGCTCGCGCGCGCCGTCAACGCGGTCGCGCCCGGCGTGATCGCGGAGGAGGCCGCGCGTGCCGGCGCGCTCCTCGTCCATTTCTCGACCGACTACGTTTTCGACGGGGAGAAATCGTCTCCGTACGTCGAGGACGATCCGACCCATCCGTTGAACGCCTACGGCCGCACCAAGCTCGAGGGCGAGCGCAACATCGCGGCGAGCGGATGCGCGCACGTGATCCTGCGCACGAGCTGGGTCTACGGCCCGCTGGGCGCGAATTTTCTCTTCACGATGTTGCGGCTTGGCGCGACGCGCGACGAGTTGCGCATCGTCGACGATCAGCGCGGGGCCCCGACCTCGAGCCTGCAGCTCGCGCGCGCGGTGCTGGCGCTCTTCACCGGGGCGGAGCCGGCTCGCCCCATCAGCGCCGAGGACATCGCGAGAGCCTCCGGGCGGCGAGGCCTGTATCACGCCACGGCGGCGGGGGAGACCACCTGGTTCGGGTTCGCGAAGGCTATCTTCGAAGCGCGCCGGCGCGGCCCGAATTTCAAGGTCCCGCGGCTGGTCGCGATCCCGACGCGCGAATACCCGACGCCCGCGCGCAGGCCCGCGAACTCCATGCTCTGCAGCGAGCGCCTCGAAAGGACTTTCGGCGTGCGCCTCGGGGATTGGCGCGCGGGCCTCGCGGAAACGCTCTCAGCCCTTCCTGAGTGAGTCCGCCGCGGGCGAATCCGCGCGAGTGAGCGTGAAGCACACGTAGCCCGCGCGGTTATGCGTGAGCTCGATGCGATAGGCCGCGAGGCTCGCCTGGCGCGCCGCCTGGAAGAGCCCGATGCCGAGCCCCCCGCCGCGCTCGATCGGCTCGCGAAAGAGCTTGCGAGCCACCGCGGCGTCCACGGGCGTGCCGGTGTCGCACACGGAAAGCTCGACGCGCTGCAGGTTGCACGCGAACACCACGGAGAGCTCGATTTCCGGCTCGCGCAGCATCTTCGCGCGCGCGTTGTCGATCGCGTTCTCGACGAAGCTGTCGAAGAGCGCGGCGGGCACGTCGACGTCCATCTCGATCTCGGCCTTGAGGACGGCGCCCGTATCGCCCAGGCGCCGCTCGAGATCGGCCCACCACGCGCGCGAAGTCACCGGCAGCTCGCGGATCGCGACTTCGGGAGCGCGCAGCTTCTCGAGCGTCGCGTGCAGGCGCTTGGTGAGCTGCGGCAGCTGGCGCTGCAGCAGGCCCCCGTAGCCGTCCTCGGGCTCCCGCGGCGCCATCGAGGTGAGCGCGTAGAGCGACTGCAGCAGGTTCTTCACGTCGTGCGTGAGCCGCGCGCCCGTCTCGTGCACCGCCTGCAGGTACGCGTTGTGGCGCAGCACGTTCTCGCGGCGCTTGCCCTCGTAGAACTCGCCCACGACCTGCGCGAGGAGCCGCATGTGCAGGGAAAGCGCGGGCGAGAGGCTGATCTCGGTGTGGAACATCACCTCGAGCTGGTGATAGGTGAAGCGTGTCGCGAACCCGCCCGTTTCCCCGTAGCCGCCCTCGCCGTCGGGAGAGCGCCAATACGCGCCCTTGATCCAGGGAAGCGAGGCGATTTCGCGAAACGCCTCGTCGAGGAAGCGCTTCGAATCGGGCTCGGTCTCGGCGAGCTCCGCGATGCGGCGCATCCACAGCTCGAACGGCATCCCGACCGAGAGGAGGTAGCGCGAGAAATACGTGCGCAGGCCGCCGAACCCTCGCAGCGGATTCCACAGGACGGCGAGCACGAAAAGCGCGAATCCGAAGGCGAGCACCGTGAGCGCGACCGAGGCGAAGTAGTGGTCGTCGGTGTAGCGCATGAACGCGATCGAGCCCAGCACGAGCACGACGCCCAGCTGGAACACGAGCACGGCGTAGAAGAAGTCGAACACCTGGCCGGTCTCGTTCTCCTGCGAGCCCACGGGAAGGACCGCGAGGAGGAGCAGCGCGAGCGGCAGCAGCACGGAGACGATCTGCGAGAAGGGCTCGGGCAGGCTCTGCTCGCCGAGCACCAGCGCGGGCACCGCGCGCATCAGGAGAATCGCGAGGACGTATGCGAATGCGACGAGGTAGAAGCGGTTGCGTTGCGTCGCCTGGACCACGAAGACGCGCCCGCCGAGGATGCCGAGGAGGATGAGGAGCCACGCGACGATCATCCAGCCGGCGAGGAAGTAAAGCGTGACCCCGGTGATCGCGAGGAGTAGGACGCCGGAGAAGATCTCGAGCTCGCGCTCGGCGGCGATGAAGGGCTGCCACAGCAGGAACAGCCCGAAGTGAACGAGGAGCCACACCCGCTGGAATTCGCTCCCGGGCGCGGCGACGAGCGCCACATGGAGCGAGAGCAGCATGGCGAGCACCACCCAGCGCCGCTGGGAGGCGATGCGGGCGGCGAGGCGCTGGGCGGTCGTAGTCGCAGATGCCATGGATGCGTCGGAAAGCCGACACGCGCTGTCGGGACGGCGGACAGATAGCGGGGCCCACGCCTCGTCGAAAGTCCAGCGAAAGCCGAATAATACTGAAAAACAGTATCTTACTGTGGGTGGCATGGGGCTTGCACTACTCTACCCACATCGCTTGCTGTACACCGCTTCGAAACAGGAGACAGAAATGAAAAGGCAACAATCCGGATTCACCCTCGTCGAGATCGCGATCGTGCTCGTGATCAT
>JADGRS010000169.1 GCA_017880705.1 Burkholderiales bacterium | reverse complement strand
CGTTGGGCTTGAAGGACGTGATCGCCATCCAGTAGAACGGAAATAGCAGCACGACGAGGAACGCCATGATCGGCACGTAGAGCGTCACGATCCGCCGCATGCGCGAATCGAGATAGCCCATTCCGCCGGAGGCTGTCTGGCTCGCGCTCATCGATCCGTCCCGCCCTGTTGCCAGGTGCGCCGCTGCAGGCCGTAGTAGCTCACCAGGATCGCGGCGAGGAGGAACGGGACCATGGCGGTCGCGATCGCGGCGCCCTCACCCAGCGATCCCCCGGAGATCGCGCGCTGGAAGGAGAGCGTCGCCATGAGGTGGGTGGAATTGAGGGGGCCGCCGCGCGTGATGACGTAGATCAGCTGGAAATCGGTGAACGTGAAGAGCACCGAGAACGTCATCACCACCGCGATGACCGGCGTCAGGAGCGGCAGCGTCACGTAACGGAAGCGCTGCCAGGGCGTGGCGCCGTCGAGGGCCGCCGCCTCGTAGAGCGACGGCGAGATCGTCTGCAGGCCCGCGAGGAGGCAGATCGCGACGAACGGGATGCCGCGCCAGATGTTGGCGGCGATGGTGGAAAAGCGCGCGAGCCACGGCTCGCCGAGGAAGTCGATGTACTGGTGGATGATCCCCATCTTCATGAGGGACCAGCTCACGATCGAGAACTGCGCGTCGTAGATCCACCAGAACGCGAGCGCCGACAGCGCCGTGGGCACGATGAAGGGCAGCAGCACGATGGCGCGCACGAAAGACTTGAACGGGAGATTGCGGTTCAGGAGGAGCGCGAGCCACAGGCCGAGCGCGAACTTCACGATGCTCGCGACGACGGTGTAAAAGATCGTGTTGAAGAGCGCGAGGCGCGTGACCTCGTCGCCCCACAGGAAGCGGAAGTTGTCGAGGCCGACCCACACGCCCGCGCGGCCCACCTTCGCGTCGGTGAATCCCAGCCACGTGCCGAGGCCCAGCGGATAGGTGAGAAAGATGAGCAGCAACGCGCCCGCGGGCAGCATGAACAGCAGCCCGAGGACGTTGCGGTTGTTGAGGTAGCGGGACAGCACGAGAAAGAGAGCCCGGTTTCCCGGGCTCCCTCTTTCCCTAGACCTTGTAATACCTCTCGGCGCGAGCCTTCGCCCGTTCCATCGCCTCCTTCGGCGTCTTCGATCCCGAAACCGCCTCCGCCACCATGTTCACCATGATGAAGTCGGCCATCGTCGCGGCCGACGCGTAGCCCATGGGGCCCGAGTAGCCGTTGGGCAGCATGATCTTCATCGAGTTGCTGTAGGGGAGGTTCTTCGGCTCCGACTTCCAAAGCGGGCTCTGTTCATAGGCCTTGAGCGGATGCGACACGTAGCCGATGGAAGCGGCCTGCCACGGCTCGTACTGCTCCTTCTCCATCATGAAGGCGAGATAGGCCTTCGCGGCGTTGGGGTACTTCGAGTACTTGAACAGCATCATTGGGAAGAAGAGATTCAGCTCCGTGGTCCTGCCGATCGGACCCACGGGGAAGTTGGCGTGGCCGATATCTTCGGCCATCGCCTTGATCTTCGCGTCCGGCGAGTTCTTCGCCGCGTAGTAGATCGAGATGCCGTTCGCGGTCATGCCGATCTGGCCGTCGAGGAACGCCTTGTTGTTGTTCGGGTCGAGCCACGAGAGAGTTCCCTGGATGAAGGTCTCGTAGAGCTGCTTGCCGTAGTTGAGCGCGGCCTCGGTCTCGGGGCTCGCGATGACGACGTTGCCCTTCGTGTCCACCATCTTCCCGCCGTGGGACCAGACGAGCCAATGGCACCACACATTGCCGTCGCCGGTCGCGTTGCCGAGCGCGAAGCCGGGCGGGATGCCCTTGGCCTTGTACGCCTGCGCGAGCTTGAGGAAGCCGGCGAGGTCCTTCGGGAACTCGCTGAAGCCTGCTTCCTTCATCGCGCCGATGCGGTGGACGATCGCGTTGCCGGCGCAGCCCATCGGCACGGCGATCCACTTGCCCTTCTCCATGCAGTAGTCCTTGCACACGTCGTACCAGCCGCCGTACTTGCCGCCGAGGTAGTTGCAGACGTCGGTCACGTCGGCGAGCTTGTCGGGATACTGGTGCGCGTCCTCGAAAGTCGAGATGATGATGTCGGGGCCGCTGCCCACATTCGCCGCGACCGCGGCCTTCGGACGCACGTCCTCCCAGCCCTCGCTGTCGACGCGGACCGGGATTCCGGTCTTCTCGGTGAACTTCTTCGTGTTGGCGAGCCACTGGTCCTCGTCGCCCTGCACGAAGCGCTTCCAGCGCAGCACCCGAAGCGTCGCGCCCTTCTCCGGCGCCCACTTCGACTGCGCGAGCGCGTTCTCGGACCACATCGCGCTTCCCGCTCCCAGGGTCCCGGCGGCGGCCGCGCTGGCGGTCGTCTTCAGGAAGTCGCGTCTCGAAAATTTGGACATGTTCTTTCTCCTCTCAGGTTTGGTTTCTCAACGACTTTCCCGACTCCGCATCGAACAGATGCGTGCGTTCTTGATCCGGGACGAGGCGGATCGTCTCGCCCGGACGGAAATCGTGGCGCTCGCGGAAGACGGCCGCCACTTCGGTGGCGCCGACCTTGGCGAATACCTGGGTGTCGGCGCCCGTCGGCTCGACGACGACGACCGAAGCGCCGAAGCCCTGCGCGCCCGCGCCCAGCGCGAGGTGCTCGGGCCGCGCGCCCAGGATCACATTCTGCCCTTCCACCGCGCGCGTCCCCAGGGGAACCGGAAGGATCACGCCGCCTTCCACGTGCACGTGGGGACCGCTCGCGTTGAGGTGGAACCGACCCGGCAGGAAATTCATCGCGGGCGAGCCGATGAATCCCGCGACGAACAGGTTCGCGGGGCGATCGTAGAGCTCGAGGGGCTTGCCGCGCTGCTCTACCACGCCGTCGCGCATCACGACGATCTGGTCGGCCATGGTCATCGCCTCGATCTGGTCGTGGGTCACGTAGACGGAGGTCGTCTCCAGGCGCTGGTGGATCTCCTTCAGCTCGGTGCGCATCGCCACGCGCAGCTTCGCGTCGAGGTTCGAGAGCGGCTCGTCGAAGAGGAACACCTGCGGATCGCGCACGATGGCGCGCCCCATCGCGACGCGCTGGCGCTGCCCGCCGGAAAGCTGCCGCGGAAAGCGATCGAGGAGATCCGTGAGGCCGAGGATCGTCGCCGCCTTGTCGACGCGCTTGTCGATCTCGGCACGGGGGCGCTTGGCGAGGAGCATGCTGAAGGCCATGTTGTCGCGAACCTTCATGTGCGGATAGAGCGCGTAGTTCTGGAACACCATCGCGATGTCGCGCTCCTTCGGCTGCATGTCGTTCACCACCTTGCCGCCGATCTCGATCTCTCCGGACCCGATCTCCTCGAGCCCCGCGATCATGCGCAGCAACGTGGACTTGCCGCATCCCGACGGGCCCACGAGCACCGCGAACTCGCCGTCGGCGATGTCGATCGACACGCCGCGGATGATGTGGTTGCCGCCGAAATGCTTGTGGACTTCGCGAATGTGTACGGCTGCCATCGTCATTCCCGCGAAGGCGGGAATCCAGCCTCGCCCTCGCTCACGACGTAGGTGGGTCTTCCCGTCCTCGCCCAGTCGATCAGGTTCTGCGCAGCCTTCGTCCTCAATTCGATTTCCCCTTCGACCGAGTAGAACGCGGCATGCGGCGTGAGCAGCACGCGCGGGTGCCGGAGCACCGGATGATCCGCCTCCGGAGGCTCCTTGGGAAGCACGTCGAGCGCCGCGGCCTCGAGCCGGCCCGAATCGAGGGCCTTCAGCACGTCCCCGAGATTCGCGACCGAGCCGCGCGCGGTGTTCACGAGGAAGGAGCCCTGCTTCATGAGGGAGAGCTTGCGAAGGTCGATCATCCCGCGCGTCTCGTCGTTGAGCGGCACGTGCGCGGAGACCACGTCGGATTCGCGAAACAGATCCTCGAGGGACACGCGCCTGACGTATGAAGGAAAATCGCCCTCCGCGATGTATGGATCGCATGCGACGATGCCTCCGAACACGGGTTGCGACAGCTGCGCCATGCGCTTGCCGATGCGCCCCAGGCCGAGGATGCCGATCGTCATGTTCGCCACGCGGCGCAGCTTCCCCGCCGAGGTGTAGTGCCAGTTCCCGGCGCGCACGTCGCGATCGTAGAACGGGAGATGGCGCACCAGCGAAATCGCCATGCCGAGCGCGTGAGTGGCGACCTCTCCCACGCCGTAGTCGGGCGAGTTGGCGACCCAGACGCCGTGCCGCTTCGCGTCGCCGACATTGACGGTGTCGAAGCCCGCGCCCATGCGGCTCACGACGCGCACTTCCGGCAACGCGGCGAACACCTTCGCGTTCATCGGGGCATATTGCGTGAGAAACCCGGCGCAGCCCTTTCCCGCGGCGATCACGTCGTCCTCCGTGCGGCACTGCGCGGCGGCGACTTCCATCCCGGCGTCGCGCAGCAATCGGGTTTCGAGGTCGATGTCGGGGAAGTCATGATCGGTGACGAGGAATTTCAATGATTGTCCCGCGGCACGTCCGCGCCGCTCTTGCCGACGAGGAAGTCGAGGTCGCAACCGTCGCTCGCCTGGTTCACGTGATCGACGTAGAGCTTCCAGTAGCCGCGCTGCATCGGGGCCTTCGGCCGCTTCCACGCCTTGCGGCGCTTCGCGAGCTCCCTTTCGCTCACGTGCAGGTGAAGCTTCCTCTTCGCGACGTCGAGCTCGATCACGTCGCCGTTCTTCACCAGCGCGAGCGGCCCTCCCGCGGCCGCTTCCGGCGCCGAATGCAGCACCACCGTTCCGTACGCCGTGCCGCTCATGCGCGCATCGGAAATGCGCACCATGTCCTTCACGCCTTTCTTGAGAAGCTTCGTGGGCAGCGGCATGTTGCCCACCTCGCCCATGCCGGGATAACCCCTGGGGCCGCAGTTCTTCAGCACCATCACCGAGTTGCGGTCGATGTCGAGCTTCGGGTCGTCCACCCGCGCGTGGAAATCCTCGATGCTCTCGAAGACGACCGCGCGCCCCTTGTGCTTCATGAGCTTCGGCGTGGCCGCCGACGGCTTGATGATCGCGCCATCGGGACAGAGGTTGCCGCGCAGCACCGCGATGCCGGTGTCGCGCTTGAAGGGCTTGCCGAAGGGCATGATCACTTCGGGATTGTCGTTGCGCGCGAGGCGGTTGTTCTCCCAGATGGATTTGCCGTTGGCGGTGAGCGCGCCCTTGTGGATCAGCCCCCGCTCGCCCAGCTCGCGGATCACCACCGGAAGCCCGCCCGCGTAGCAGAAATCCTCCATCAGGAACTTGCCGTTGGGCATCAGGTTCACGAGCGTGTGCACGCCCCGGCCCAGCCGGTCCCAATCGTCGAGGTCCAGCTTCACGCCGATGCGGCGCGCGATAGCGATCAGGTGAATGACCGCGTTGGTCGAGCCTCCAATGGCCGCGTTCACGCGAATCGCGTTCTCGAACGCCGCCCGCGTGAGGATCTTCGAGAGCTTGAGGTCCTCGTTCACCATCTCGACGATTCGCCGGCCCGCCATGCGCGCGATCAGGTTGCGGCGCGCGTCTACCGCGGGGAACGCCGCGTTCCCCGGAAGGCCCACGCCGAGCGCCTCGACCATGGACGCCATCGTGGAAGCCGTGCCCATCACCATGCAATGGCCGTGGGAGCGATGCATGCAGCTCTCCGCCTCGTGGAACTCGTCGCGCGTGATCTTGCCCGCGCGCAGGTCCTCCGACAGCGACCAGGTGTTGGTTCCGGAGCCGATGCGCTCGCCCCTGTACCAGCCCGAGAGCATCGGGCCGCCCGAGACGCCGATCGTGGGAAGGTCGCAGCTCGACGCCCCCATCACGAGCGACGGCGTGGTCTTGTCGCAGCCCATCAGCAGCACGACGCCGTCGATCGGATTGCCGCGGATCGACTCCTCGACGTCCATGCTCGCCAGGTTGCGGTAGAGCATCGCCGTCGGCCTGAGCAGCGTCTCGCCGAGCGACATCACCGGGAACTCGAGCGGGAAGCCGCCGGCCTCGTAGACGCCGATCTTCACCTGCTCGGCGAGGGTGCGGAAGTGCGAGTTGCACGGCGTCAGCTCGCTGAAGGTGTTGCAGATGCCGATCACCGGCCGGCCGTCGAACTGGTCGTGCGGGACGCCCTTGCCCTTGACCCAGCTGCGGTAGTTGAAGCCGTCGCGATCCTGCCGGCCGAACCACTGCTGGCTGCGCAGCTCTTCGGGTTTCTTGCGCGGTTTCTTGACGTCGGCCATGGCGAATCCTGAACCTATTCCTTGACCGACCCCGTCAGCCCGGAAACGTAGTACTCGACGAAGAACGAATAGATGAACGCCACCGGCAGCGAGCCCAGCAGGGCTCCGGCCATGAGCGGACCCCAATGGTAGACATCGCCCTCGACCAGCTCGGTGACGACGCCGACCGGCACGGTCTTGATCTCCGACGACGAGATGAAGGTGAGCGCGTAGATGAACTCGTTCCACGACAGCGTGAAGGCGAAGATGCCGGCCGAGATCAGCCCCGGCACGGCCAGCGGCAGGACGATCTTGGTCAGGATCTGCCAGCGGTTGGCGCCGTCGATCAGCGCGCACTCCTCGAGCTCGAACGGGATCGAGCGGAAGTAGCCCATCAGCAGCCAGGTCGCGAACGGGATCAGGAAGGTCGGGTAGGTGAGGATCAGCGCCCAGCGCGTGTCGAAGAGCCCGAGCTGGTAGACGATCGCGGCCAGCGGGATGAACAGGATCGACGGCGGCACCAGGTAGGCGAGGAAGATCGCGCCGCCGACCATGTTGGCGCCGCGGAATCGCAGCCGCACGATGGCGTAGGCGGCGAGTACGCTGGCGATGATCGAGAGCGTGGTGGCGCA
>JADGRS010000168.1 GCA_017880705.1 Burkholderiales bacterium | reverse complement strand
TTCATGAAGGCGTTCGAGGAGCGCGGGCTGGCCAAGGAAGGCATCAAGGTGATCGCCACGGGCGACCTGACCGACGACGACGTGCTGCAATCGATGGGCGAGCCGGTCCTGGGCGTCATCACGAGCCACCACTATTCGGCCGCGCACGACTCGCCCGAGAACAAGGCCTTCGTGAAGGCGTTCAGCGAGGTGAACACGGAGCTGAAGCGGCCCAACTTCATGGCGGTCGGCGGATACGATGGCATGGCGGCGATCGCGGAGGTGGGGAAGAAGCTCGGCAACACCATCGACGGCGACAAGGCGATGGAAATCCTCAAGAACATCCGGATGACGAGCCCCCGCGGGCCCATCTCGATCGATCCCGCCACGCGCGATATCGTACAGACGGTATATATCCGGCGTGTGCAAAAGGTCGGGAACGATTACTATAACGTCGAATTCGACCGGTTTCTGGATGTGAAAGACCCCGGCAAGTGAACGCTAAAGAGAGAGGAACGATAAAAATGAGACTCCCGAACCGCTTGCTTGCCGCGACGGCGCTCGCGCTGACCGGTATTGCCCAGGCCGCCACCGAGCCCGATTCCATAGTCGAGATGTACGGCATGGGGATGCCGTTCGTGGACAGCGCCGAGACGACGGGCGCCACCGCGCCGAACCCGGCATCCCGGCCCAGCCAGTTGCCGGCATCGGCGTATACGGGCCAGAACGACCTGCGCCGCACCCGCGTCACCGTGGGAACTTCGAATTTGGGCTTTCGCGGCTACGAGAAGCTCGGTCCCGACCTGAAGCTCGTGTGGCAGCTCGAGAGCGGCTTCCAGATCGACCAGAACACGGGTCCCGGCCTCGGGGCGCGCGACTCCAAGGTGGGCCTGCGCAGCAGCTGGGGCGAGCTCTTCATGGGCCAATGGGACACGCCGTACAAGTACATCTCGCTGCCGGTCAACCCGCTGCGCGCCGGATACGTGTTCGACCGCACGGCGATCACGGGCAACCCGGGATTCCAGGTGCCCAACACGACCACGCAATTCACGCGCATCGGCGCGAAACCCGACGCTTCGTTCGACCGCCGCCAGGGCAACTCGGTCCAGTACTGGTCGCCGAATTTCGCCGGCTTCAGCTTCCGCGCCGACTACTCAGTGAACGAGGGACGCGGCGCCATCGTCACCGGAGGTCCGGTCATTGCGCCGACGGTCGCTGCCTTCTCCGGGCAGTGGGACATGGGCCAGCTGAGCCTGCGCTACGCCTACGAGCAGCACAACGACTACTTCGGCATGACGCAGCTCGGCGGTTCCGCCGCGGGCACCGCGACGAACACCTCGTCGAAGGATCGCGGGCACAAGTTCGTCGTCCTCTATCGCATCGGCAATACCCGCCTTACGGGCCTCGTCGAGCAGCTCGAGTACACCAGCGAGGACAGCCTCGCCGGCGCCGTGAGCAAGTACAAGCGCACCGCCTGGTACGGCGTCATCGAGCAGTTCTTCGCCAACAAGAGCAGCGTCTTCTTCTCCTACGGGCGGGCCGCGAACGGATCGTGCACGCGCGTTGGCGGCACCTCTTGCGTGACCGACGGGCTCAGCGCGAACTACATGACGGTCGGCTACATCTATCGCTTCTCCAAGATGACCGAGGGCTTCATCGCGTACTACCGCATGACCAACAAGGACAATGCGCAGTACTCGCCGGGCCCGATGGTGAATGCCGCGACGATCGCACCGGGAGCGGACACGTCGGCCGCGGGCGTGGGATTGATCCACTACTTCTGAGAACGCGCGGCCGAGCCGCAATTCGAAAAACCCGGGCTCGTCCCGGGTTTTTTTATTCCATGGCCAGGGTGCCGTGGGCTTTCGCGGTGCGCGCATGAAGGTCGCGCAAGGTCTCAAGCTCGGAGGCCGTGGGTGGCGCCGTCCGCGCGAGCGTCGCGGCGACCTTCAGGTCCCATCCCGTCGACGCGACGGCTTGCTCCACCGTGATGCCGGGATGGATCGCGACGAGCGTGAGCTCTCGCGAGACGGGGTCCGGCGCGAGGACCCCCAGGTCGGTGATGACCGCGGTGGGGCCCGCGCCCCGCGCTCCTGACCGCGCGCGCGAGTCGCCGCCGTCGAGATGGCCGACCGAGGTGAGGAAGTCGAGCTTCGGCACGAAGGTCCTCTTCGACTGCTTGATGATGATCCACGTCTCCTTCGCGTTCGACGCGATCTCGGGCGCGCCGCCCGCGCCGGGCAGCCGCACCTTCGGCTTCGCGTAATCGTTGCCGACGACGGTGGTGTTGATGTTGCCGAACCTGTCGACCTGCGCGGCGCCGAGGAAACCCACGTCGACGCGGCCGCCCTGCAGCCAGTAGCGGAAGATCTCCGGCACCGACACGACGGTGTCCGCGTACTCGGCGAGCTCGCCGTCGCCGATCGACAGCGGCAGCACGCGAGGCTTCGCGCCGATGGTGCCGCTCTCGTAGATGAGGACGACTTCCGGCGCGTGCGTGAGGCGCGCGAGGTTCGCCGCGGCGGAAGGCATGCCGATGCCGACGAAGCACACGGTGCCGTTCTTCAGGCGGCGCGCCGCCTCGATGGTCATGATCTCGGTGGACGTGTAGTTCGCATCAGCCATGGATCGCGTCCCGGCCGATCGGGGTGATGCCGGCCGACTTGAGAAACCCCGCGTGGTCCTTCGTGCCCAGCACGTGCTCCTTCATCCACGCGAGGAACGTGTCGCGGTCGCGCGAGATCGGGTCCCACGCCTTGCAGAACGCGTTGTCGCGGCCGTAGTAGCCGTGCGCATAGCTCGGATGCGCGCCATAGGGAACCTCGCACACCGCCGCGAGCACCCAGTGCGGCAACACGCAGGAGTTCATCGGCGCCTCGAGGCGATCGACGATCTCCTCGACGGTGACGATCGCCGCCTTCGCCGCGAGCACCGCCTCCTTCTGCACGCCGACGATGCCGATGATGAGGACGTTGCCCTCGCGGTCCGCCTTCTGCGCGTGGATCACGGTGACGTCGGGATTGATCGCCGGCGTCGCGGCGAGCCTTTCCCCGGTGAACGGGCACGTGATCGAGCGGATGTTCGGGTTGTGCTTGGGAAGGTCGCTGCCCACGTAGCCGCGCAGCACCGAGAAGGGCAGGCCCGAGGCGCCCGCCTGGTAGCGGCCCGCCATGTCGGCGTGGCTGTGCTCCTGGATCGCGAGCGGGCGCGGCCAGCCGTTCTCGATTGCGTCGCGGAAGCGGTGGATCGATCCCACGCCGGGATTGCCGCCCCAGGAGAACACGAGCGACTTCGCGCAGCCCATGCCGATGAGCTGGTCGTAGATGATGTCGGGCGTCATGCGCACGAGGGTGAGCTCCCTGCGCGCCTGGCGAATCACTTCGTGTCCCGCCGCGAACGGAATGAGGTGCGTGAACCCTTCCATTGCGATCGTGTGGCCGTCCTTCACGAAGCGGCCGACCGCTTCCGCGAGCGGCATGATCTTGGAGGTCATGAGTGTTGTTCTTGGATGTGGAACGGTGTTCTGCCACGCAATGCCAATGATAGCTTGCGCAGGTGTATCGGGGGAACCTGCGCTGCCCGGCGTGGTCTCCCAGAAAGGTAGATGGGGGAACCATGAAGAATTGGTTGAGGGAGAACCGCAGCATCCTCGTGTTCCTGTTGTGCCTGGGCGTCTTCCGCACGGCGGTCGCGGACTGGAATCCCATTCCTTCCGGCTCCATGCGCCCCACGCTGCTGGAGGGCGATGTCGTCCTGGTGAACCGGCTTGCGTACGATTTGAAGTTCCCGCTCACGGACATCGCGCTCGCGCGAATCTCCGATCCTCGACGGGGCGACCTCGTGACATTCTCGTCGCCCCGGGATGGCACCCGGCTCATCAAGAGAATCGTCGCGCTGCCGGGAGACGTGGTCGAGATGCGCAATGAAGTCCTGTTCATCAATGGAAAGGCCGCCGAATACATCGAGCAGGCTCTCGTTCCGGAGCCCCTCGAGCAGGGCGGGGAGATCCAGGCCCTGAAGGCCACCGAGCGCATCGGCGGCACGGACCGCACGGTTCAATTTCTCCCTTCCGTTCGCGCGAAACGGAGCATGGGACCGCTCGTCGTTCCGGCCGACAGCTACTTCATGCTGGGGGACAACCGGGACAACAGCGCCGACTCGCGCTATATCGGCGTCGTGCCGCGCCGCCTCCTCATCGGGCACGCTCACCGGATCCTCGTGTCCGCGGACACCCTGGGCAACTGGCATCCGCGCTTCGACCGCATCGGCCGGGAATTGCGCTGACGGCAGGGTGTCGGCGCGGCTTCACGTGTCCTCTTCGTCCTGTTCGGCGACGGCCGCAGCGAGATCGCGGCGCGCGGCGATACGCCGCTCCGCCAGGGATACGAAACCCCCGGCCAACAGGAAAGCGCCGTTCGCCCAGAAGACGAGCAGCAGCCCGAATGCCGTGCCGAGCCCGCCGAACACCACGGGCACCAGGATCTGCGCGAGCTTGTTCACCGAGAGCCGCATGCCGAGCGCCTCGCCGGAGCGGCCCGGGGGCGCGTGGTTGTAGGTGAGGAGGATCGTGAGCGGCTGCGCGCAGCCCAGGCCGAGGCCCAGCAGGAACGCCACCAGCGCAAGGAGCGGCGCCTCCCTCACGAAGGGAACCGCGAGGAACGTCACGCCCGCGACGAAGAGCGAGGCCGTGAGCACGCCGATATCGCCCACGCGCCGCGCGGCGCGATGCATTCCCATGCGCACGATGAACGCGGCGACCGCGTAGCTGCTCATCACCATTCCGATCGAGGAAGCGGTGAGGCCGATCGAGCGGCCGTAGACCGGAAAATAGAAGGTGAAGAGCTCGATGCCCGTGAGCGTGACTCCGCTCATGATGAGCGTGCGGCGCAGGCCGGGGCTCGCGAAGAGGGAGGTCGAGTCGGCGGCCGTGCGCTCCGGCGGGTGCGCCACATGCGCGGGCACCAGCCGAGGATAGGCGAGGATGAGGATCGCGGGCGCGATGGAGATCGCCGCGAGCATCATGTGGGTCGGCGCGTACCCGAGCCCGTCGATGGAGAATCCCGACAGCGACGGCCCGATGAAGGCCGACACCGAGGCGCCGAGCGAGAAAGTCGCGAAGTTGCGCGTGCGCGCCTCGCCCTCTCCATAGGCGCCGATCAGGCTGTGCATCGAGACGTGGAAGAAGATGTGGCCGAGCCCGACCAGCGTCGCGCACAACATGAGACCGGCGAGGCCCGGCACCGCGAGCGGCACGAGGAGGGCGAGCGCCATGAGCGCCGCGCCGCCCGCGATCGGGCGCTTCACGCCGATGCGGTCCGAGAGCCGACCCGCCGTGACGGCGAGGAAAAGCGGGAATAGCGCGAAGAGCGCGCCGATGATGCCCACCTGGAACGGTGTCGCGCCCATCGAGAGCGCCGAGAGGGAGACCACCATCTTCGCGCCGCGCAAGCTGATGCCCTGGAGCAACGACAACAGCACGGCGAGATAGATGAGCAAGCGCGATTTCCGCGGGAAGGAACGCGGCTCCCTTGTATCTCGCGAGTATACTGAAGCGCTCCCACACCCCATCGTCTTCCCATGCCTGTCGGGCGCAACGATCCGTGCCCCTGCGGCAGCGGCAAGAAATACAAGAAGTGCTGCGGTGCCGTGATCGCGATTGCCGCTTCCTCCGCGCGGCAGTGCGGGGAATGCACGGCCTGCTGCGACGGATGGGTCACCGGAATCATCGAAGGCCACGAGATGTATCCGGGCACGCCGTGCTACTTCCGCGGCGACCAGTGCTGCACGATCTACGAGCGCCGGCCGAAGTATCCGTGCCGCGATTTCCTGTGCGGATGGCTGCAGCCCGGCAGCCCCTTCCCCGAGGAGTTCCGTCCCGACCGGCTCGGCGTCATGGTGATCACCATGAAATGGCGCGGGCGCGACGCGTACATGCTGCGCTCCGCGGGACGCGATCCCGATGCGAAGCTCATCGCGTGGATGCAGGAGATGAGCCTTCGCACGGGGAACCCCTTCTTCTATGAGGAGAAGGGCGAGCGCCTCGGCTTCGGTCCCCCCGAATTCCAGATCGAGATGGCCGAGAAGGTCGCTCGCGGCGAGCGGCTCTGGTGAAAACTGGTCTCTGACACCAGTTTTCACTCCGGCTGGATCCTGGCGTCCTTGATGACCGGTAGCTAGACAGCATGTTGAAGCGATTCTGGTTTAGGACACGTCCGGGCCTTGGTTACGGTGTAACCGCGTCATCGCGCGACGACGCTGCAAGCCTGTTGCGGTCGTTCGGGTATCCGCGCGAGGACGAAGAACTTCTCGAGATCATCGAAGATATCAACGTGGCGGAACTGGACCAAGATCACGTCGTGCCAAACGCTGGCCCAATCGTAGTTCGCGGAGTTTGGTTTCCGAGGCACAACGTGTGAACATGCCGTCCATCTTTCGCTCAACTCGGTCGTTAGACAGCCCTTCGTGAGCACCATCGAAATTGGACGCGTTGGAATCATCACGAACAGCGAGCACCACAATCATCGTATTCGCGTTGTCGACGATTCGGTCAACACAGGTGGCTTTCTCATTTACGAGTGGTGGGACGGATCGAATGGACCGAACGAGAACAACGCAATCGACAATTGGGCCGAGAACCTGGAAGGTCTTGAGTCGTACTTTCGCGAGTGGGGCGTAAGTGTCGAGTGGGAGTCTGTAAGTCCATGAAATTCTGGTACAGCGGGGAAATTGATGCATCGGTCGCGGCCGCGTTCAGAAAGGCACGCAAGAAAGTGGAAGCAACACTAAATGACGCTCTCGACCGCCGATCATACGGGGCGGGACTGACCAAGATCGCCCTAATCCCTATCATT
Organism: Burkholderiales bacterium; assembly: GCA_017880705.1. Classification (GTDB taxonomy): domain Bacteria; phylum Pseudomonadota; class Gammaproteobacteria; order Burkholderiales; family Usitatibacteraceae; genus Usitatibacter. The sequence continues at coordinate 18 of JADGRS010000168.1, read as the reverse complement.
CTGGCCCCGGGCTGGCAG
>JADGRS010000167.1 GCA_017880705.1 Burkholderiales bacterium | reverse complement strand
CGCGCGCGGCCGACATGGGATGATCCCCTCCTCACCCTGACGACCGGGAGCTTTCCCAGCGGGCATGCGGCCGGGTCCACCCTCTTCTATGGATTTCTCGCGTGCTACCTGGTGCTGCGCATGAAGAGCGATACGGCGCGAGCCCTGGCGATCCTGGGATGCGCGGCGATGGTCGTGCTCGTCGGCTTTTCGCGCGTCTACCTGGGAGTGCACTACCTGAGCGACGTCCTCGCCGGCATGAGCCTCGGCACCGCATGGCTCGCGCTGTGCATGATCGCGCTGCGTGCCTTCGCCAGGCATCGCCACGCGATAGGCGCCCGTTGATGCCGGTGGCGCGAGCGTTTCCGGTGATCGTCAACGCCGTCGCGGGCAGCGGACATGCGCAGGGCGATCTCGAAGCGATCCGCGAGGCATTCGCGGCGGCGGGAGCGCAGGCCGACATCCTTGCGGCACGCAGCGGCGCCGAGATCGTCGGGCTCGCCGAGCGCGCGGTGAGCGAGCGCCATCCGGTGATCGTCGCCGGGGGCGGCGACGGCACCATCAACGCCGTGGCGGGCATCATGGCGAAAAGCGGACTCGCCCTCGGCGTCCTTCCCCTCGGCACGCTCAACCATTTCGCGAAGGACCTCGGGATACCGCTCACGCTGGAGGGCGCCGTGGCCACGATCGTCGCGAATCGCCAGTCGCAGATCGACGTGGGCGAGGTGAACGGGCGCGTCTTCATCAACAACTCGAGCCTCGGGCTCTATCCGGCACTCGTCACGGTGCGCGAAAACCAGCGCCGCAGGCTCGGGCGCAGCAAGTGGCATGCGTTCTTCTGGGCGGCGCTCACGGTGCTGCGGCGCCATCCGATGCTCGACGTGCGCCTCGTGCTCGACGACGCGACGCAGGATCGGCGCACGCCGTTCGTCTTCATCGGCAACAACGAGTACCACGTCGAGGGATTCGACATCGGCCGGCGCGAGCGCCTCGACGGCGGCGCGTTCAGCATCTACCTCACGCGCCGGCGGGGGCGCCGCGGGATCCTCGGGCTCGCGCTGCGCGCCCTCCTGGGCCGGCTGCACGACACCCGCGATTTCGAGGCGCTCACGGCGCATTCGATCCGTATCTCGACCAAGCGCAAGACGCTGCTGGTCGCGACCGACGGCGAGGTCACGCGGATGCGCACGCCGCTCGAGTACCGGATCCGTCCGCGCGGCCTGAGGGTCGTGGTGCCCGCGGCCGGGCAAGGCTGAAGAGCGCGATGCGAACCCTCGTCCACATCTCCGATCTGCACTTCGGCCGCGTCGATGCCGCTCTGCTCGCCCCCTTGCGGGAGCGGATCGAAGCGCTCGCGCCCCATCTCGTGGTGGTTTCCGGCGACCTCACGCAGCGCGCGACGCGGGAGCAGTTTCGCGAGGCGAAGGCCTTCCTCGACACGCTGCCCCATCCGCAGATCGTGGTGCCCGGCAATCACGACGTGCCGCTCTACAACGTGTTCCAGCGGGTGCTCTCGCCGCTCGGCAAGTACTTGAGCATCGTGACCAGCGACCTCGAACCCTCCTACATCGACGACGAGATCGCGGTCGTGGGCGTGAATACGGCGCGTTCCCTCACCTGGAAGCGCGGCAGCATCGACCGGCACCAGGTGGACGCCGCCATGAACAAGATCGGCGCCCTGCACGATCGCGTCGCGAAGATCGTCGTGACCCATCATCCGTTCGACGTGCCCGAGGGCCACGCCGAGTCGAATCTCGTGAAGCACGCGTCCCACGCGATGAACGTGTTCGCCAAGTGCGGCGCCGACATCCTGCTCGCCGGGCACCTTCACCATACGCGCACCTCGCATTCGGCCCGGCGCTACCGGATCCCCGGCCATTCCGCGCTTCTCGTGCAGGCCGGCACCGCGACCTCCGTGCGCGGCCGCGGCGAGCCCAACAGCTTCAACGCCCTCCACCTCACGCGCGACGAGGTGAGCATCGAGCGCTGGCACTGGGACGGCGCCTCCAGGGCCTTCGAGCTCGGTGGCTGCGAGCGTTTTTGCCGCGCCCCCGACGGCTGGCACCCTGAATCTCATTTCCTCGAAACGAAGGGGTTGCCGCGGATGTAGAAGCGAAGGAGGCGCCGCGCCCAGTGGCGCGCGTAGTCGACGCCGATGCGCGGGCGCTTCACGATGGCGATGGCCGCGTCGTCGCGCGGATCGACGACGTACAGATCGTCGCTCAGCAGATCGTGCCCCGTAAGCCGCCCATCGATGCCCATGGCCTTGCAAAGGAGCGCCGGGCCCTGGGTGCGGCCTTCCACATGCCTCACGGGCTCCAACGCGCGCAGCAACACGGCAGACGCCTGCCCCGCGGGCTGCGTCACCACGTTCATGCACCAGTGCATCCCGTAGACGAGGTAGACGTAGGCGTGTCCGGGCGGCCCGAACATCGGCCTGGTGCGCGCCGTAAGCCCCTTGGCCGAGTGCGCGGCGAGGTCGTGCGCCCCGAGGTACGCTTCCGTCTCGACGATGCGCCCGACGCGAGCGACGCCGTCCACCACGTGGACGAGGTGCTTGCCGAGAAGCTCCTTCGCGACGAGGATCGTGTCGCGGTCGTAGAACCCCCGCGGAAGCCTTCGCGATCGCATCCGGCAATCCTACCGCGGCATCGAGGCCTCCCCGGTCGCCCGAAAGGCAAAAAAAAGCCCGGCATGGGATGGCCGCCGGGCCCAAGCCCTTGCCGCGGGAGGCTACGGCAAGTCTCAGCGGCGATTATCGGCGCGCAGAGCTTTCGCCGACCTTGCGCAGCGACCCGATTATTTGTGTCCATTTGTTGCGCCTGCCGCAGGCGCTTGCAAGTCGCGCCGAATCAAGCGCTTCCGACGACAATCCCAACGAAAGGCGCTACTCGGATATCCTTGTGATCTTGCAACCTTGGAGGTCCTGATGCCGAAGCCCAACTACGCATTCGCCAAACGCCAGAGAGAACTCGCCAAGAAGCAGAAGAAAGAGGCGAAGAAGCAGCAGAAGATGAACGAGCAAGCGCCCGGGCCGCAGGACGCGCCCGCCGCGGAGCCGCCGACGACCGGCCAAAGCTGAGCCGCACGGCTCGAGTCGGACCCGAGTGAAGGGTCCGATCGCACCACGCCCCCGAGAACAAATCGCGGTACGCCGCCAGCCGGCGCGCGTCCCTGTCAGGTAAGCGCGACCATCTCCTCGTCGCCCTGCTGCTCGCGCTCGAACTTGAGGAAGTCGTAGTACCCGCAGCGGGAGCTGTCGGGATACTTGCGGCAGACGCCCGGACGCGCGTCATACACGGTGCAGCGGCGCTTCTCCTGGTCGAGAAGCATGCACGTCGAGTCGAAGATCTTGTCCTTCTTGTGCCGGAGGATTCGCGCCCCGTCCTCGGCGCGTCGCTTGGTGAGCTTCTCCTGCGCCTCGCGGAAACCCATGTCGAAATGCCGCGCGAGGCGCTCGATGTCGCGCTTCGTCACTTCGATCTCGTCGTAGGTGCAGCAGAAGGCCGGGCACTTGTCGCAACGGTAAGTCACGCGCACTGGAACGGGGAATGGCTTCTTCATCGGGGGGTCGCTATCGATAGCGGGGGATTGTACAAGGCTTTCGATTCACTTCCGAGGAAAGATACGATCGCCTGAGTGACAAGCCCCGCCCCGGCCCCGAGGGCGCCGCCGCGATGCAGTCCGGTCAGAAAGGCTGGCGGGTGATGGTCAGGCCGCCGTCGACGCCGTCGAGCGTGAAGGTCATGATCGCGTAGCTCACGCCGATGAAATCGAGCGACATCGTGCCCGCGACGCTGACCGAGACGCCCTTCGGATCGAATGCGCCGCCATAGAACGGTGCCGGCGCGCTCGAGGTGCGATAGAGCGTCCCCGAGTACGTGTTGCCGCTCCAGGTTCCGCCCGGCAGCACGTACCACTGTGGCTGCCCGAAGGCGCCGTAGACGTACCAGACGACGAACAGCGTGCGGTTCTGCTGCGCGATCGAAAGCCCCCACCCCGATTCCGAGGAATTCCACCAGAGGTCGGCGTAATTCGCGGTGGGCGTGGTATCGGGCACGCCGAACTCTTGCGGGGTGATCACCTTGGTTCCCGAGACGCCGTCGACGGTATAGGCAAGGACGCCGTTGGTGGCACTCGAGAAGCTGAGGGTCGCGCTGCCCACGCGACGCGTGCTCACTTGCGAGGGATCGAAGTTGTTGACCGAGGCCGGGCCCGAAGTCGAATAGAGATCCCCCGTGATGCTCGTCGGCGAGGTCCATGTTCCGCCCGGCATCACGACCCAGCGCGGATTGCCGGCGCTGTTGTAGACGAACCACGCGGCGAAGAGCGCGGCGTTGTGCTGCGTGATGCTGAGGCCCCATCCCGACTCCGAGGAATTCCACCACAGCGCCGAGTAGTTGAGGGCGGGCATGAAGGTCGGAGGAGGCGGCTGGACAGACGTGCCCGATCCCGACGGAGGGGTCGGCGTGGTCGAGGTGCCATTCAGGTACGGCGCGAGCGCCGCGTTGTACGCGACATCGAAGCGGCCGTAGAAATCCGAGCCCGCGTTGCTGCACGAGCTGGTCCCGCCGTAGAGCTGTCCTACCAGATAGTGGCCGTTGTTCAGGAAGATTCCCGAGCCGCTGCTGCCCGGCTCGGTGATCCCGTTCGACCAGGCCGCTTCGTAGAAGGTGGCGAGGGGGCTGCTCGCCCCCCGGCACGTGAACTGCCCCACGCTCGACGCGGTGCACGTATCGTAGCTGCTCATGTTGCCGAAGGAGATCTTCTGCAGGTCGCCGCCCGGGTGATGGATGCCGGCGACACTCGTGCCGAGCGGGGGAACCGAACCCACCTGCCAGCCCGCGTACACCGCGCCGCCCGGCGGCGTGGAATTGAGGCGCAGGAACGAGGTGTCGGTGGCGGCGCTCGCGTAGAGCAACGTAGCTCCGCCCCCGAGCGACGCCGTCAACGGGTTGGCGACCGGAACGGCGGGGGAGGCGGTGCACGCGGCGGAATGATAGAACCACAAGCTCTGCATCGAGGAAGCACTGGCCTGCGTCGAGATGCAATGGTTGGCCGTGAGGAAGAACGGCACCTGCGTCGCGGGTACGTTGTCCGCGAGGAGCGTGCCCGAGCACAGGAAGCTCGATCCGCCGCTCGTGAACGCGATGCGCGCGACGGAGTTGCTCTCGTTCGACCATGCGCTGTAGCACATGACGTCGAGCTCGCAGCTGGCCGCGGCGGCCTTCGCGGCGGGCATCGCGAAATCGCGGCCGGGCGAGGTCACGAGGTGCGAGACCGTCGGCGCTGCGATGCCGAAGGTTTCCGCGCTCGTGCCCGCGGGAAGCTCGATCTCCACGACCGCCGTCTCGCCTTCGATCAACGGCGACCAATACGTGCGCGCATCCTCGCCTTCTTCTCCGGCATTGAGGTTGCGCTCGATCGCTTCCCTGACTTGCGCGCCCGTCGCTTCGTAGACCTCGCCCTCCGTGGGCGCGTAGAAGCGCAGCAGCGCCTCGGCGGGCATCGCGAAGATGCGAAGCCCCACGCGAAGCGATTGGGCTTCGCTCGAGGTCACGCTGAACGCCGCGACACGCGAGCCCGCGGCGGTAGCCTGCCAATCGAGGCGCGCGCGAGTCGCGGCGAGGGTCTCCAGCCCCGGCACGGGGCGGGCGAATCCGATCTGCAGCGGCACGCCCAGGCGCGGCTGCGTCGCGCTCTTGCCGAGCGCGGGAAGCGATGCCAGGGGAAGCGTCACCCTGAAGATGCGCGATGGATTCGCGAGGCGCGACTTCGGGATCGGAACGACGAGGGACTTGGGCTGCACCTCGGGCTCCACGGTGATCACCGACGGCATCGCGGCAGGCGCCGGCGCCTGCTGCGCGTGGGCCATCGTGCCGTACAGCGCGCACGCCATGATTGCTCGCGCGACGAGTGCCGTGAGCCGCTTCGTCATTGGCAAACCGATTGGGTGGTTCCGAACACCTGGCGCTGGATGGCCTTGGTGACGGACGCGCCGTCCACCGAATAGGTGAGCGTGCCCGTCGCGCCGTCGGAGAACGCGACACGCATCGTTCCAGCGGTGACGAACGTGATCGACGTCCATGGCACCGTGTCGAAGGACGGCCCCGTGGTGCGCAACAGGTCGCCGGAGAACGAGCCATCGTTCTGCTTGTTCATCGTCGCCACGAGCCAGATGCCGTGATTGTTCGCCGCGTAGTTGAAGAGCGTCGCGAAGATGATGGTTCCCTGGTGCGTGAAATTGATGCCCCACCCCGATTCGGCGGGGTTCCACCACAAGTCCTGGTAGTTGGTCGCCGTCGCACGCGAGGCGCTCGTGAAGGTGCAGGTGGGCTGCGTCGAGAACACCTGGCGCTGGATGGCTTTGCTCACGCGCGTTGCGTTCACCGTGTAGACGAGCGTCCCCTGGTTGTTGCCGGCGAAGCTCACGGTCATCGTGCCGACCTGCGTCGGTGTGTCCTCGAACCATGGCGCGTTGAACGCGGACCCCACCGTTTGATAGAGCGGCCCGGTGTAGCTGCCATCGGCCTGCTTCCTCATCGTGGCCACCAGCCACAGGCCCGAGTGGTCGGCGGCGTAGGTGAAGAGCGAGGCGAAGATGATGTCGCTCTGGTGGTTGAGATTGACCCCCCAGCCCGATTCGGCTTCGCCCGCCCACCAGAGGTCCGTGTAGTTCGGATTGGTGCTCGTCGGCGTGAACGTGGTCTGCAATCCATAGGCGCCGTTCTGGCCGTCGAAGCCGCTCACCTTCAGGTAGAGCGTGCCGGGCCCGGACACCGGGATGGTGAGCGTGAAATTGGTGAGGACGCCGTCCTGGATGTCGTCGTTGAACGCGATCTGCGTGGCCCCGTCCGACTGGTAGAGCGTGCCGGTCGTGTCGGTGGAGCCCGTGGA
>JADGRS010000166.1 GCA_017880705.1 Burkholderiales bacterium | reverse complement strand
CGGAGATCTTGTAGTCGAGCTTGCCGCCCGCTTCGCTGCGTCCTTGAGTCAGGTACGCGCCCGGATTCTCGAAGCCGAGGTCGGTGCGCGCGATGTACGCCGTCGCCTTCAGGTCCTTCGAGTCGTGCTTGAACTCGATGCGTTCGGCGTTGCCCTTCACGTCGTCGAGGCCGGTTTCGCTGCGCGCCACCTCGGTGATGATGTAGGTCGCCGCGCCCAGCTTCACCGTCATGTTGGCGCCGCCGAGCGTGAACGGCGCGAGCGGGTTCTTGTCCTTCACGTAGACGCCGCCCACCTCGACGCGGTCGCCGAGCTTCACCTGCGCGTCGACTCCCGCGACCCAGAACTCCGGGCCGCCCTGGTCGACTTCATAGGTGACTTTCACGAAGACCGGGTTCAGGTTCTGGTCGACCGAAGGCACCGGCGCCTTGAAGAGGATGCGCCCGGTGAGCGCCTCGATCTCGTAGTCGGAGAAGCGCGTCTGCGGAGCGCTCGAGACGATGATCGCCGGCTGGTTGCGGTCGCGCGCGATGATCTCGACCGTCTCGCTGTTCACGAGCGCGCCCTGGGTGCCGAGCTGGAACGGGCCCGAGGTGCCGTTCGCGCGCAGCTCCTCGATCACCTGGCGCGTCGTGTCGCGCGCGGCGAACGCGTTCACGCTCACGCGGGAATTCTCGTAGTGCTCCTTGATCCCGGTGAGCGAGCGGTTGTAGTTGCTGAGCTTGCGGGCCTCCGTGGGAGAGTTGGTCGTGAAGTCGCCGAACAGGAGGTACGAGCGGCCCTTGTCCACGCGCACGTAGAGCTTGCTCGTCGACTGCGCGTCGAATCCGCGCACCGCCGAGTCGCCGTAGATCGGGTAGAACTCGTCGGGCTGGATGTCGCGGAAGAGGCGCTCCTGCGTGTCCTTGTCGGAATCGTAGGCCGCGGTGAGAAGGTAGTCGCCCTTGATCTTGCCCTTGAGGTAGAAGGCCGCGCGAACGCCCGCGTCGGTGCGCCCGGCGTTCCACTCGCGGGAGAGCTGGCGGATCTCCTGCTCGAAGGCGTCCGATGCGCGCGCCGGCACGAGGGCCCGCGTGTTGATGTTGCGCACGTTGATGATGCCCTCGATCACGCCCGAGGCGATCATGTCGCGAAGCTCCGGGAGAAAATCGAGGCGGGCCTGGGCCTTGAAGGTGCCGCTCCTCGCGGAGAGCTGGCTCTCGCCGGGCTCGATCGGCGGCGTGAGGAGGAATTCGGCGCGGCCGTTTTCGACGAACACCTGGACGCCGGGCTCGTTGGCGTCGAGGTCCTCGACCTGCCAGCGGCCTTTGGACGCTTCGAGCGTGACCGCGGTGCGCACCGTGACCGGCACGCCGTTCGCGTCGGCGAGCGTCACGACGACTTTCACCGGAGTCTTGCCGTCGGCGATGCCGCCCGCGGCGGGAACTTCGATCGCGATCTTCCCGAGCTTGTCCGGCGCGATCACGCGCAGCGTCTCGGTGCCGCGCGCGTTGCCGAAGGAGTCGAGCTGCGTCACGGCGAGCGTGTTCTCGCCGGGCTTCAATTCGACGCCGACGAATTCCCACGCCTGGACTTCCTTCTCCACGAGCACCGAGCGCTTGCCGACGCGCGAGGCGGGAAGCTCGGCGCCGTTCACGCTGAGGCTGAACGTCGTGCCCGCGGCGCCTTTGACGCGCACGTTCAGCTGCGCGTACGGCATCGTCTGGCCGTCGGCGAGGCCCACGAAGGCGAGCTTGTTGTCGGCGAAGCCGGGGACGAGGCTCTCCAGCGCGGGCACTTCGCGCGGCGAGCTCGCGGCGGCGGGCGTCGCGATCTTCGGCGCGGGGCTCGGAACCTTCGACACCACCGCGGGAGCCACCGCCGAGAAGCCGCCCACGCCCATCGTCGGTGCGGCGACCGAGGTGGCCGCCCCCGGCATCGCGTTCGCCGGCGCGAGCTCCACCAAGCCGCTCGCGGGAAGCGCCTTCACGTCGGTGATGACGCGCGCTTCCGTGAGGAGCTGCGTGCCGGCGAGCGCCATGAGCTCGTCGCCACGGGCCGTCGCCTTCGCGCGCGCCTTCACCTCGGCCACCACGGCGTCATCGCAGCCCGCCACGGCGAAATCGGCCCGCGCCAGCTCGCCAGCCTTGAGGTCGACGATGCGGCTGTTCGGATCGCCGAGGTTGCGCGCGCTGATGGTCTCCAGCCGCGCGCCCGCCGGCAGCGTGGTGCGGTCGACCTTCGCGACGTGCGTGCGGTTGTCGATCCCGTAGAAGCTGAACTTGCCGCCGCCGTCTGTAATGATGTACGTGCCGTCCTCGAGGACGATGCGCACGCCCGGCACGCCCTCCTCGCCCTTGTCCTGCACGCCGTTCGCGTTGCAGTCCATGAAGATCTTGCCGAGGATGAATCCCTTGTCGCTGAAGACGCCACCGGTGACCTGCACCTTCGCGCTCGCGATGTTCGACGCGGTGACGGTGCCCGCCACCGTATAGGTCGCCTGCGCGCGGTTCACGCCGTCGCCCTGCATCGAGCCGGGACCGAGGCGCGCGCGATAGGTGATGGTGCTCTGGGCCCCGCGGTCGAAGTGGCCCAGGGTGAACACGAGGCGCGGACCGCCGCCGCCCGCGGGATCGGCGATCACGGCGCCGTCGCGGCGCGCGGTGCCCTTCACGTACGCGAAGCCCGCGGGGAAGTTGTCAGTGAGCAGCACGTTCGCGCCGTCGAGGACGTTGCCCGTGCCGTTGTTGACGCGCACCGTGTAGTCGACGAAATCGCCGAGCTCCGCGACGGGTTTCGACACGTCCTTCTGCACGAAGAGCCCGGTCTGCGCGACGGTGTCGAGCGGCACGTCGACCACGACGAAGCCGCCCGCGAGCACCTGGAACGGATTGCCGTAGGAGCCGCCGCTGGTGAGCCCGGTCACGTTCAGGTTGCGGCCGGGAGAAAGGAGCGTGTACGAGACCTGCGACGGGAATTGATAGCCGTTGGGCGCCTTCACCGCGAGGCAGTAGGCGCCCGGCTGCGCGGGGAACGAGAATGATCCGTCGCTGCCGGTCACCGCGGGATTGGAGGCGCCCGTGAAGGAGACCGGCATCGCCGAGCACTGGCCGCCGCTGGCCCCCACGAGCGTCACCGTCGCGCCGGCGACGGGCTGGTTGGTGCGGCTGTCGAAGACCACGCTCACGGGACTCATCAGCGTCACGACGTTGGCGATGCGCTGGCCGCAGCCGAGGATCTCGTAGTCGAAGACGTCGTTGGGCGAGCCCTCGAGCACGCCGTCGCGCTGCACCACCGGCGGAGCGCGCACGTGCAGGGCGGGCACCACGAAGATCCCGGTGTTGGCGCCGCTTTCGACCGCATTCACTTCCTCGTGCTCGCCATTGGCGCCCGTGATCACGACGGTGCGCGTCTCGATCGCGTTCGGGTCCGCGTTGCACGCCGCCGCATCGGCGCGGATGAACAGGTCGCGGCCGATCACGCCGAAGAAAGTCGGCGTGGAGAACGTGCCGTCGGTGAAAGTGCGGATCGCGTTGCTGGGCTGTTCGGGAACGTCGGCGCCGTCGATGGTCGTCGTGTCGTGCACGGTGAGGGGGCCGACCCTGGCGCTGGTGATGACGAGCGTGGTGACGTCGGAATCGACCACATCCTTGCGCGCGGACTTGATGGCTTCGGAGCCCGGCGAATGCACGTCCACCAGGATGTGGAGGATATCGCCCGGCTGCAGCACTTGCGTCCAGCCCTGCGCCACGCGCACGTCCGTCGAGTCGACCACGCCGGGGATCGAGCCGCCTCCGGCCGTGCGGTTATCGATGTACGCGGCGGAGGTCCAGCCGGCCTTGCTGTCGGCAAGGTAGTCGATCATCGCGCGAACCGTCTCCTGGCAGTTGCCGCGGTTCGTGAGGGTGTGCGGGTAGGTCACGTGCTGGCCGCGTCCGATGAGCGCCTGGTTGTCGGGATCGAGCGTGATCGAGCAGAGCGGGGTGACGGTGTCGACCACGTCGTCGACGGTGACCGAGCGTCCCGGGGCGATCGCCGAGCTCGCGGTCTTGCTCACCTTATATGTGCCCGGAGGCGTCGTGGCGGCGAGCGTCGCCTTGACCACGATGTTGTAGCTCGCGCCCGGGGCGAGCGGACCCGTGTCGGGCGTGCCGTCGCGGTCGGTATCGGCCAGCGGCGTCACGCCGTCGCTCTTGAAGAGCGCGATCGCCGTGCCCGGCGGGAACGTGCTCGCACCCAGCGTGATGTCGAAGGTGTCGGTCACCGTGCCGCGGTTGGTGAGCACGTTGGTGAAGGTGACGGTCGTGCCCGGCGCAGCGCTCGAAACGTGCGCGCCGGTGAGCTGCAGGTCGACGATGCCATCGACGGTATAAGCGGCGCTCGTGAACTCGCGATAGCGGTAGTCGCCGTTCGCGTCCACGAAGGTGTATTCGGCGGTGTTGGGGACGACGGTACCGATGGCGAGGCCGGCGTCGATCGAGACGTTGAACGTGAGGGAGGCGTTGGTGTTGGCGGGAACGTTGTAGATCGTGGCCGTGACGGCGCCCGGCGTGGTCACGTTGTAGTCGTAGGCGATCTGCTGCGGCGCCGTGCCTTCGCGATCGTCGCCGGTCACGCCGTCGCTCAGGGCTCGCGCGCCGGTCACGCTCCAGCGCCCGCTGCCGGCGAGATAGTGCATTCCCGCGGGCAGCCTGTCGACGAGGAGCAGTTTCGAGCGCGGCTTGTCGCAGGGCGTGTAGTTGATCGTCACGGCGATGAGCGGATTCGGCGAGGGCCCCGTAGGCCGACTGATCGTCTTCGCCGCCGTGGCGCAATCGCGCGGCGTGTTGTCGAGCACCGTCACCGTGTCGATCACCGGAGTCACCACGGCGCCGCCGACGCTCGTCGCGTTGATGCGCACGCGCGCGTCGCCCGACGTGAAGCCCTGCGCGGGAACCACGAGGCGCACGACGAACTGCGCGACCTGGCCCGGCGTGAGCACGATCGGATTGGCGAGGGGAACAGCGCTGTCGGGCTGTCCGTCGCCGTTGGCGTCGGCGAAGAGCGTGACCGGGGCGAAGGACCATCCGCCGCCGAGATCGGTCGCGGTCACCGTGAAGGTGTCGGAAGAGCTTCCGGTGTTGGTGAGCGTGTGGCGCAGGAAGATCGTCGTGCCCGCCGGGACGGTGACCTGCTGGCTCACCGCGAGAAGACCCGCGAACGTGGCGCCTGCCGGAGCGCCCACCGTGAGCGTGGTGGTGTTCGACGTGGCCACGGTCGGGTTCCCGCTCTGCGTGCCCGAGGCGCCGGCCTGGTTCGTGATGGAAGTGCCCGGGGGCGTTCCCGGCGCGACGATCTGCGCGCAGAAGTAGGCGACCGCCGATTGCCCCGCCGCGAGCGCACCCACGTTCGCGGACACCGTTCCCGCGGCACCGTCGGCGGGCGTCGATCCGGCGATCGCGCCCACGGTGGTGGATGGCGCGGAGGTCCCGTTGCCGCTGCACGCATAGTGAATGCGGGTGTTCGCCGGAATCGCATCGTTCACGACGACCGCGGTGATGGCAGAAGCCGACGAGTTGGTCGTGGTGACTCGATATGCGATGCATGCGCCGGGAGCGGTATTCGCGCTCGCGGCAACCGCCGCCAGCGAATAGCTTCCGGCGGGCGCGTTGTTGTTCGCGCATCCCGCGGAGCCCAACGCCTGCTGCTCCTTCAGGACGACGAGCCCGGCGGTGATGGTCGTGGAATCGGTCACGGTGAGCGGCGCCGCGGCCGTCGCCGTGAGCGTGGTGAGGTTCGCCGGATCGGAAGGCAGCGCGCCCGGCGGCGCGACGACACGCACGAAGATCGCGCGCGCCTCGCCCGGATTCAACGTCACCGAAGTCGTCCCGCACACGATCGGCGTGTCGGTGCCGGACTCGAAAGTGCCGTTCGCGTTGGCGTCGGCGAACGCGCTCGAGGTCCATCCCTGCACCGCGCGCGAGTCGGCGAGGCAACCGCCCGCGAAGCTCGCCGTATCGGGGGCGTTGCCGCTGTTCGTGAGCGTGTGCGTGTAGACGACGATGCCATTCGGGAAGGTCTGCTGCGCGCCGTTGGCCACGAGCGTCATGTTGCGCACCGTGGCCACGGCGACGCGGTCGCGGATCACGTCGGATACCGCGGCGTTGGTGGACGAGGTCGCCGTCACGTCGAAATCGTAGTTGCCCGCGAGCGCCGTGCCGCTCGCGACCGGCGGCACCGTCACCTGGACGCACGCGAGCCGCGCCGCGCCCACGGCGAGCGCGCCGGTCGCGGCGAGAGGAGCGCCGACGGTCGAGCAATCGGCGGGCGCGCCCGAGGCATCGGCAAGAATGGCGACGGACCATCCCGCGGGAAGCGCGGGCGGCGCGGCGCCCGGGGCGTTCGATGCCGCGAACGCGGCCGCGAGGTTGAAGCTGTCGGCCACGAGTCCCGAGTTGGCCACCCAGACGCGGAAGGTCGTCGTGGTCGGAGCCGCCGCAGGCGTCACAGGGTTGGTGCGAATGATGGCGACTCCCGAAGCACCCAGGCCATCGGCGGCGACCGCGGTTCCCGCCGGCGGCGCGGCGCGATCGTTCGTCACGTCCACCGTGTTCGCCGAGACCGTCGAGAGCGTGTCGGTGACTTCGTCGAAGACCGTGTTGTTGAAGACGGACGTCGCGCGCTTCACTATCGAGTACGCGCCGTTCGGGGCGTTCGCCGGAAGCGTCGCGCGCACCACGACGCGATATCCGCAGGTGGGCGGCACCGTGGTGACGTCGGTGACGAAGGGCGCGGGACACGGCTGCCCCACTCCGGGCACCGGGCCGGTGTCGGGCGCCGCGGTGCCGCCGCTATTGATGAGCGTCGTCGCGCCGTCCTGCTGCAGCAGGCTCACCGTCGTTCCCGCCGGGAAATTGTTCGACGTGACGGTGATGTCGAAGGTGTCGGT
>JADGRS010000165.1 GCA_017880705.1 Burkholderiales bacterium | reverse complement strand
ATCCTGCAGGCGAGCTTCCTCATCCCGCCGTTCGGATACGCCGTGCTGATGGCGCGCGGCCGCCTCGAATCGCGCGTGGGCACGGCGGAGCTCGCGCGCGCACTGCTTCCCTTCGTCGCGGCGCAGCTCCTCGTCGTCGCGCTGGTGATCGCATTCCCCGGGATGCTGTGGCGCGACGCCGGGAGCTCACCGCAGGCCCTCCCCGCCGCCGCGACGCCTTCCAACGACGCCCTGCGCGAGATGCTCGACAAGCAGCTCGAGCACGACGACGAGCCCCGCAAATGAAAAGGGCCCGCGACCGCGGGCCCTTCCTTCCGAACGGCCTCGTTACTTGATGGTGCCGATGCTGTGCATGAAGTCGTCGTAGCCCTTCTCGGCCACGCGGAACCACAGCAGCTGCTCTTCGCGGAACTCGGTCATGCTCTTGTAGATCTTCTTGAAGGCCGGGCTCTTCTCCTCGGTTTCCTTGTAGACCTCGAGGGCGGCCTTGTACGAGGCGACCATGATCTCCTTCGAGAACGCGCGCAGCTGCGTTCCCCCGCCGATCAGGCGCTTCAGCGCCGCGGGGTTCTGCGCGTCGTACTTGGCGAGCATCCAGGTGTTGGCTTCCCAGCACGCCGCCTCGACGATGTTCTGGTACTCCTTGGGGAGCTTCGCCCACTCCGCCATGTTGAAGAACGCGCTCAGCTGCGGGCCGCCCTCCCACCAGCCGGGGTAGTAGTAGTACTTGGCGATCTTGTTGAAGCCGAGCTTCTCGTCGTCATAGGGGCCGACCCATTCCGCCGCGTCGATGGTGCCCTTCTCGAGCGCCGGGTAGATGTCGCCGCCGGGTATGAGCTGCGGCACGCCGCCCATCTTCTCGATCACCTTGCCCGCGAAGCCCCCGATGCGGAACTTGAGGCCCTTCCAGTCCGCAGGCGTCTTGATCTCCTTGCGGAACCAGCCGCCCATCTGCGCTCCCGTGTTGCCGCACGGGACGTTGTAGATGTTGTATGCCTTGTAGAAGTCGCGGAAGAGCTCGAGGCCGCCGCCGAAGATCTGCCAGGCGTTGGTCTGGCGCGCGTTCAGGCTGAATGGAATTGCGGTATCCAGCGCGAAGGCGGGGTCCTTGCCCCAGAAGTAATAGGGGGCGGTGTGGGCCGCCTGCACGGTGCCGTTCTGCACCGCATCGACGACCCCGAAGGCCGGGACGATCTCGCCCGCGGAGAACACCTGGATCTGGAACTTGCCGCCCGTGCATGCCGCCACGCGCTTGGACATGACCTCGGCCGCGCCGTAGATCGTGTCGAGGGACTTCGGAAAGCTAGATGCGAGCCGCCACTTGATCTCCGCGCCCTGCGCGAATGCCGGCGCCACGCCCGCGGCGAGAATGCCCGCCATGCCGGCTCCGGTGGTGTTGATGAATTGCCTGCGTTTCATGCGATCTCCTCTGGAATTGTTCGGGTCCGCTGCGCGAACGCCCGTGCACGATGCGCCGCTAGCCTAAACTAGTCGCCGGCAATCGTCATCCGTTCGACGAGGATGGACCCGTTCTGCTTGGAGCCGCGCACGAGCACGTCGCGGCCCACTTCCTCGATGCCCTTGAACATGTCCAGGAGATTGCCGGCGATCGTGATCTCCTCGACGGGGAAGCGGATCTCGCCGCCTTCCACCCAGAACCCCGCCGCGCCGCGCGAGTAGTCGCCGGTCACGGTATTGACCCCCTGGCCCATGAGATCGGTCACGAGAAGCCCGCGGCCCATGCGCTTCACCAGCCCCTCGAGGTCGAGCGCGCCGGGCTTCATGATGAGGTTGTGGTTGCCGCCCGCATTGCCGGTCGTCTCGAGCCCGAGCTTGCGCGCCGAATACGTCGACAGGAACCAGCCCTCGAGCACGCCCGCCGCGACGATTACGCGGGAGCGCGTAATCACCCCTTCCGCGTCGTAATAGCTGCTCGCGATCTCGCCCGGCAGGTGCGGATCCTCGACGATCTGGACGACCGGCGAGAACACCGGGGTGCCGAGCCGGTCCAGCAGGAACGACGAGCGGCGATACAGGCTCGAGCCGCTCGCCGCGGAAACGAAGTGGCCGATCAGGCTTCCGGCAATGTTCGCGTCGAAGAGCACCGGCGCTTCGGTCGTCGGGAGGCGGCGCCCCCCGAGGCGCCGCACGGCGCGCTCGCCTGCGATGCGCCCGATGAGCTCGGGACTGTCGAGCCGCTGCGGATCGCGGTGCGTGGCGAACCAGTAGTCCCGTTGCATGCCTCCGGCATCCTCGGCGACGACGCCGACACTGATGCTCGACTTGGAACTGGGATAGCCGGAAAGGAAACCGCGGGTGTTCGCGAGGATGAAGTCGGTGTCGTACGCCGAGACCGTCCCGCCCTCGGAATTGGTGATGCGCTTGTCGACCGCGAGCGCCGCGCCTTCGGTGCGCCGCGCGATCTCGATCGCTTCCTCCACCGTAAGGCCCCACGGATGGAAAAGATCGAGGTCGGGCGCATCGCCCTTGAAGAGCTGGTCGGCATCGGGCAATCCGGCGGCATCGTCCTCGGCGGTGTGGCGCGCGATCGCGCACGCCGCGTCCACGGTCCGCTCGACCGCCTCGACGGAAAGGTCGGACGTGCTCGCGTTGCCGCGGCGCTGCCCGAAGTACACCGTGATGCCGAGTCCCTTGTCGCGGTTGTACTCGACGGTCTCGACCTCGCCGTGCCGCACGGTGACCGACTGGCCGATCGCCGCCGAGACCTCGACCTCGGCATCGCTCGCGCCGCGCTTCTTCGCGAATTCGAGGGAGCGTCGCGCGATGTCCGCCATGGAGCCGCTCGTCAGGGGCAGCGTGGCTATCGGATGGTCTGGCATGGGAGGTCGGGGACGAACCGGGAACCGCGGAAACCCAATACACTCTCGGGCTGAATCGCGTACGGCACGGGGCATGGAAGAAGACGATTTTATCAGCAAGACGCGGCGCAAGCGCGAGATGCGCGACCTCCAGGACGTGGGCGCGGCGCTGGTCGAGCTCTCCGAGGCCGAGCTCGCGAGGCTCGACCTTCCGGAATCGCTTCTCGACGCCGTGCTCGCGTGCAAGCGCATCACCAAGCACGAGGCGCGGCGCCGCCAGGTGCAGTTCATCGGCAAGCTCATGCGCAACGTCGACGCGGCGCCGATCGCCGAGCGCCTTCGCGCCCTCGAGGCTCCCACGCAACGCGACACGGCACTCCTTCACCTCGCGGAGAAATGGCGCCAGGAGCTCATCGGCGACCCCGGGGCCATGGCCCGGTTCAAGCAGGAGTTTCCCGAGGCCGACCAGGACCACCTGGCGAATCTCGTGAAGGGCGCCCTCGAGGAGCGGCGCACGTCGCGGCCGCCGAAGTTCTTTCGCGAGCTCTTCCACGCGGTGAACACGCTGGTCCAGGATCATGCGAGGAGGAATTCATGAGCGAAGCACCGGACGCGGTCCGCATCGGCCTCGTGGCGGCGAGCGACCGCGCGTCGCAAGGCGTCTACAAGGACGAGGGCATTCCGGCCCTCGAGCAATGGCTCGCCGCGGCGCTCGCGAACCCGATCGAGTTCGTGCCGCGGCTCATTCCCGACGAGCGCGCGCGGATCGAGGCCACGTTGAAGGAGCTCGTCGACGAGCGCGCCTGCGATCTCGTCGTCACCACGGGCGGCACCGGGCCCGCGGCGCGCGACGTCACCCCCGAGGCGACACTCGCGGTGGCGGATCGCGAGATGCCGGGCTTCGGCGAGCAGATGCGCCGCATCAGCCTCGAATTCGTTCCCACCGCGATCCTCTCGCGGCAGGTCGCGGTAATTCGCGGCAAGTGCCTCATCCTGAATCTCCCGGGCCAGCCGAAGTCCATCCGCGAGACGCTCGAGGGATTGAAGTCGCCGGAAGGCAAGCCGCTCGTCGCGGGAATCTTCGCCGCCGTGCCCTACTGCATCGACCTCATCGGCGGCCCCTACCTCGAAACCCGAGAAGCGATCGTGAAGGCCTTCCGTCCGAAGTCCGCGATCCGCGCACCGAGGGGTGCGCGATGAAGGCGCTGGAGCATGTCGAGCTCGTCACCGGCGCGGAGCCGCGCGGCACCGTCATCTGGATGCACGGCCTCGGCGCCGATGGCTGGGACTTCGTGCCCATCGTGAGGGAGCTGCCGCTTCCCTCCGATCTCGCGTTGCGATTCATCTTTCCGCACGCGCCCGAGCGTGCCGTCACCATCAACGACGGCTACCGCATGCGCGCCTGGTACGACATCTCGCAGAGCGACCTCGCCCGCGTTCCCGACGAGAAGGGCATCCGCGAGTCGCAAGGCCGGGTCGAGGAGCTCATCGCGCGCGAGCACGGCAGAGGCATGGAGGCTTCGCGCATCGTGCTCGCGGGATTCTCGCAAGGCGGCGCCATCGCCCTGCAGGCGGGCCTGAGGCACCCGGCGCGCCTCGGCGCGATCGTGGCGCTCTCGACTTACCTGCCGCTCGAAGACTCGCTCGATCGCGAGGCCTCCGCGGCCAACGAGTCCACGCCGATCTTCATGGCGCACGGAACGCAGGACCCCGTGGTCCCGCTGGGGCTCGCCGAGAGGTCCCGGGAGGCGTTGCGCATGCGCGGCTATGACGTGCAATGGCACGCGTATCCGATGCCGCACTCCGTGAGCGCCGAGGAAGTGCAGGATCTCGCTTCATTCCTCGCGGGCGTCTTCGGCGCCGCGCCCGACAAGCGCTCCTCGATCCTGCTGCCCTAGGGTGCGGGCGACGCGAGGGGCTCGAGGGCGAGGCGCAGCGCCGCGGGAAGCTCGGCTACGGGACGGCGGGTCTCGCGGTCGACGTAGACGTGCACGAAGTGACCCTGCGCGGCGGCGCTCGCGCAGCCCTTCGCAAAGAGCGCCACCTCGTAGCGCACGCTCGACCGGCCGACGTGCGCGACGCGCAGCGCCGCCGTCACCGGCTCCGGGTAGGTGAGCGTCGTGAAGTAGTTGCAGCCCGTCTCGACCACGAGCCCGATCACGGGGCTGTGCTGGATGTCCAGCGCGCCGC
Source organism: Burkholderiales bacterium (assembly GCA_017880705.1). Classification (GTDB taxonomy): domain Bacteria; phylum Pseudomonadota; class Gammaproteobacteria; order Burkholderiales; family Usitatibacteraceae; genus Usitatibacter. The sequence goes on along the minus strand of JADGRS010000165.1, from coordinate 1,911 downwards.
GCTCGATCAGCCACGCGTTTACGATCGTATCGAAGAGCTCGTACTGCACGACGTTGTTCATGTGGCCGTAAGGGTCGAGGTCCCTCCAGCGCGTGCTGAGCGCGCGGGAGTGCGGATAGTCGCGAAGGGCGTGCGGGGCCGGGCGCGTCATGCTATGCCGCGGTCTTCCCGGTGGGCTCCGGCGCCTGGTCCGGCACCATGAACTTCACGGTGCGAGCGTAGGCGCCGGGCACGGACGAAAGACCGCCGGCGAGGAAGGACTCGACCTCCTCGCGGCGCTTCACCGTGTCGTTGTAACCGAGCACGATGAGCTCGTTGCAGTAGCCGCGCTCGAAGAGGAGATAGCTCGCGAGGTTCGCCCCGCCGCGGCGCATCGCGCCCACGCTTCGCAGGAGGAAGCGGATCGTCCAGGGAAGGCTGCGCACGTGCTTCACCGCGATCGCCTCGAGGGGCTGGGAGGGCGTGAGCACCAGCACATCCACGTGGTGCAGCGTGAGGCCCATCTTCTTGAGAGTCTCCGGCGGGACCGCGCTGATGGTGCGGTTGATGCGCTCCATGCGCTCGAGGTCGACCGCGAGGCTGTCGAGGAAGATCGAGTTCAGCACGTGACCCGCGATCTGCGCGAGCGTGGGATAGAGGTCGCCGCGCGTGCGCTCGGGCGAGTCGTGACGAATGCGCGCGGTGCCGACCACCACTATTCGGTCCGCTCCGAGGTGCAGTGCCGGGCTCACGGGAGCGATCTGGCGCATCGAGCCGTCGCCGAAGAACTCGCGGTTCAGCTTGTGCGGCGGGAAGAGGAACGGAATCGCGCTCGAGGCCATGAGGTGCTCGAGGGCGATGCGCGTCTTGATGCCGATCCGCTGCGAGCGCTGCCATCCCTCGAAGTGATCTGCGCCCTCGAAGAAGCTGCAACTCTGGCCCGACGTGTAGCCCGAACAGGTGATCGCCACCGCGTCGAGCGCGCCCGCCTTGATGTTGCGCTCGATGCGTGCGAAATCGAGCTGGCGCGCGAGGAGCCCCTCGAGCGGACGGTTGTCGAGCAGCGAGATTCGCCGGTTCTTGAGGAATGCCCCGAAGAGGAACCCGCCGAACCAGCGCGCGCTGTTGGCCATCGCGCCCGGGAAATCGGAGCGGTACACGTGGTGCGGCTCGAAATGGCGCCACACCTCGAGGAGGTTGTCGACGGCGCGGCCGAAGTCGTCGGCGTTCACCGCGAGCGCACCCGCGTTCACCGCCCCCGCCGAAGTCCCGCAGATGATCGGGAACGGGTTCACCTTCGGGTCGGGAAGCATCTCCTTCAGCGCCTGCAGCACCCCGACCTGATAGGCGGCGCGGGCGCCGCCGCCCGCGAGCACGAGACCCGCCTTCCCGCCCACCGATTCCATGCTTCTCCCCTCGCGCGGCAGGCTCATCCCGGCCCGGCCGCTGCTTTGCCTTTTTCCTTGCGTAAGGGTGTACCTGCAGCGCGGGCGTTTTGCAACATCTCCTGCGCATGGCGGCGGGTCGCCTCGGTGATCTTGAGGCCTCCGAGCATGCGCGCGACTTCCGCGATTCGCTCCTGCGCGTCGAGCGTTTCGACGGTCGCGAACGTGCCGCCGGCGCCCGGCTGCTTCGCCACGCGCAGCTGCGTGCGCGCATGCACGGCGACCTGGGCGAGATGGGTGACGCTCAGCACCTGGTGGTGCCGCGACAGCGACTGCAGCAACTGCCCCACGACCTCGGCGACGGCGCCGCCGATGCCCGCGTCGACCTCGTCGAAGACGAGCGTCGTCTCGCCGGAGGACGCGTTGGCCACGCTCATGATCGCGAGCATCACCCGCGAGAGCTCGCCGCCGGAGGCGATCTCGCGCAGCGGCCCCGCCGGGACACCCGGGTTGGGCGCGATCAGGAACTCGACGCCATCGGCGCCCG
>JADGRS010000164.1 GCA_017880705.1 Burkholderiales bacterium | reverse complement strand
GAGCGAGCGTGCAGGGCGTGGGGTTGCGCGACGATTCGAGCGGATCCCGCGCGCCCCTCGACTTGCTGCCCACGGAGCAGCGCGGCGAGCGCGAGTCGTCCCGCGAACGGATGATCCAGCGCGGGCTCCTGGCCGCGGTGATCCTGCTCCTGGCCGCCGCGCTCCTGCTGCCCATCGTGCAGAAGCGCCTGACGGTGATCGCCCTGAACCCGATCCTCACCAAGGCGCGCTTGGAAGCGGAAGCGACCGACGGCATCGCGCGCGAGCTCGAGCGCCAGGTGGGCGACTACAACTTCCTCCTCGCGCGCAAGCTCCGGACCTATCCGGCGCTCGCCTTCATCGAGGAGATCTCGCGACTGCTGCCCGACAATACGTGGGTGCAGCAATTCGAGCTGAAGACCGTGGGCAAGGGGCGCGAAGTGCAGATCAGCGGGGAGACGACGTCGTCCTCGAAGCTGATCGAGATCCTCGAGGGCTCGACGCTCCTGCAGAATGCGGCTCCGCGAGGTACCGAGGTGCGCGGCTCGCAGCCGAACACGGTTCGATACATGATCGCCGCGGAGGTGCGCACGCGCCCGCAGCCCGAATCGCGGCCCATCCTCGACGCAGTGTCCGTCGCTCCGGTGCCTCCGCCCACGCCCACCGCCCCCGCGCAACAGCCGCCGCCGCCCGATGCGAAAGCGCCCGCCGCGGCGCAGCCTCCCGCGAAACCCCCGGGAAAATAGCGCCATGGCGATCGCAAACCTGAATCCCCGGCAAAGCCGCCGCGCCGCGATCGGATTGCTGTTCGGCGCGATCGTCGCAGTCATGGGCGCGGTCGCGCTGCCGGTCTGGCTCCTGCACCGGCACTACGACACGGCGCTCGATGATGCGACCGACCGGCTGGAGCGCTACGGCCGCATCGCCGCCTCGCGTCCCGTGGTCGCGAAGCAGCTCGAGGCGATGCGCGCCAAGGACCCCCGCAAGTTCTTCCTGCGAAGCGGCGCGGCGGCGCTTTCCGCGGCCGAAGCGCAGGAAGCGCTGCGCTCGATCGTGGAGAGCGGCGGCGGAAGGCTCATCACCGTGCAGGCGCCGGTCTCGAAGGACGACGGGCGCTACCGGCAGATCACCGTGAACGTGCAGCTCACGGCGAGCGTGCAGGCGATGCGCAAGATCCTCGACGGGATCGAGAACCGCGCCCCCTACCTGTTCGTCGACAACCTGACGATCCGCTCTCAGGTGCCGTCGAACTTCCGGCCCGCTCCCGGCGCGGAGCCGGAGATGTTCATGCAGTTCGACGTGTCGGGCTATTCGCTCACGGGACAGCCATGAGGTCCTGGCTGCAGGACAATCCGATCCTGGGCGTGCTTTCGGCGCTCGTCATCCTCCTCGCCGTCGTGATCGGGGCCGAGGGCGAGTTCGGCGCGAGCGTGGGCTCCGTGATTCGGCCCGGCGCCGCGAGCCGCGCCGTCGCCACCGACGCGAAGCTGCTGCCGCCCATCATCGCGATCGCCCCGGAGGTCGCCTATCCGGAGACCACCGCGCGGCCGGTCTTCACCCCGACGCGCCGGCCCGCGCCCGAGGCGCCCGCCGCGGCGCAGTCCACTTTCCAGAAGGGCCAGTTCGTCCTTCAGGGAGTGATCGTGGTGGGCAGCGATCGCGTCGCGATGCTGCGCGAGAAGTCGAGCGGCCGCATCATCCGCATCGAGCGTGGCAAGGAAGTGAACGGCATCAAGGTGGTCGAGATACAGCCCGAAACGGTCACCCTCTCGCTGGGCAGCGAGGAAGAGATGCTTTCGCTGAGCGTGCAGAAACCCGCTCCCGGATCGCCCGCCGCCGCCACTGCACCCCAGGGGGGGCCCTTCGCATCGACTGCGCCCGCAGGAGCGCCGGGCACTGCAGCAGCTCCGCCCGCGCCGCCGCTCGCCACGGTCAATCCTTTTGGACCACGACCTACGCCCATGCCGGGCGTTGCGCAGCCCAATGCGGCGCAGCCGGCAGCCACGCCCAATCCGAACCCTGCGGCACGCGCGACGACCGATGCCGCGGCCGCTCCGATGACTCCCGAAGAACTGCTCGAGCGCCGCAGGGCGCGACGCACCCCACAGAACCAATGAAGGGTCTCCATGGCCGCCCCCTACAGACGATCGCCCGAGAAGATGACGCTACCCATTAGCTCCCTGCATCGCACACGCTGGGCAGCGCCGACTCCATGGATCGCCGGATGCATGCTGCTCGCCTCGTGCTCGCTCCTTCCGCCGAGCATGCGCGCCGAGAATGCGAAGGAAGCTCCCATCGCGGCCGCCGCCGAGCCCGCGGGCAAGTTCGGGCCGATTCCCCCGGGCTCGACCGCCCCGCCGCCCGCGAATCCGCCGGCGGTGCCGAAAGTCTTCGCCGGCACCGGCAACTTCGTGAACACCAAGCCTGCGGCGGCGCCGCCGCCACCCGGGCCCGAGGAGGCGAGCCTCAACTTCGAGGGACTCGACGTCCGCGAGGTCGCCAAGGTGATCCTCGGCGATTACCTCAAGCTGTCGTACACCGTGCATCCCGCCGTCGCGGGGACGGTGACCTTCCGCACGGTGCGCCCGATCCCGATGAAGGACCTGCTGCCCACGCTCGAGATGCTGCTGCGCCAGAACAACGCCGCCGTCGTGAACGAGGAGGGGATCTACAAGATCCTTCCCGTGAGCGCGGTGCGCGGCTCGGTCTCTCCGCAGCTGGGAGGATCGACCCGGCCGATTCCCGCCGGCTACTCGGTGCTGGTGGTGCCGCTCAAGTACGTGGGCGCCGCCGAGATGCAACGCCTGTTGATCCCCGTCGCGGCGGACAACACCATCATCCCCGACACCGTTCGCAACCTGCTCATCCTCGCGGGCAACCAGCGCGAGATGAAGCATCTGCTCGACACCATCGACCTCTTCGATGTCGATTGGCTGGCGGGCTATTCGGTCGGTCTCTTCCCGGTGAAGAGCGCCGACGTGAAGACCCTCACCCAGGACCTCGAGCATGTCTTCGGCCCCGCGGGGCAAAGTCCCCTCGCGGGCATCGTGCGCGTGATCCCCATCGAGCGCATGAACGCGCTTCTCATCGTCACGACGCAAGCGCGCTACCTCGAGTTGGCGCGCACCTGGCTCGAACGACTCGACCAGAGCGGCGGCAGCTCGGGAGGCACGCGCTTCTTCGTCTACGCGGTGAGGAACGGCAAGGCGGAGAACCTCGCGCAGCTGATCAGCGACCTCTTCTCCTCGCGGCGCACGACCACGTCGTCACCCAGCCTTGCGCCGGGGCAGCGTCCCGCCACGATCGGCACGCCGCCGCCCCCGCAGACCACGACGACATCCGTTACGCCGGCTCCGGCAGCGTCCACGTTCCTGCTGCCCAGCGGCGTCGGCACCACCACGAACGAAGTGCGCGTCATCGCGGACAAGGACACGAACTCGCTCCTCATCCTCGCCACGCCCGCCGACTACGACGTGATCGAGGGCGCGCTTCGCAAGCTCGACACCGTGCGCCGCCAGGTGCTCGTCGAGGTCCTCCTCGCGGAAGTCACTCTCAGCGATGAGCTCGCTTTCGGCATCGACTGGTTCATCGCCACCCATTGGCGCGGCAATCCCACGACGGGCCAGCTGAATTTCGGAGGCCTGCCGCCCACTGTGGGAGGCCTGCCCCCCCCTGGTTTGCCCTCGGCAACCAACGTGGTTCCGTTTCCCGGAACCGGCGGGCTGCAGCTCATCAACATTACCGCGGGCCAGGTGCGCGCGGTGCTGAACACTTTCGGCACGACCGGCAAGACGCGCGTTCTCGCTTCGCCGAAAATCATGGTGCTCGACAACGAGAAGGCGGAGATCAAGGTCGGCGATCGCATCTCCGTGCAGACGCAGCAGCAGACGGGCGTGACCACCACGGGCGTCATCAACAGCTTCCAGTATCTCGAGACCGGCATCCTTCTCGGGGTGACGCCCCGGATCAATTCCGGCGGCATGGTCACTCTCGAGATCAACCAGGAAGTGAGCCAGCCGAAGGCGAGCGCGTTCGGCGGGACCGGCGCGAACCCGGACGTTTCGACGCGCAACGCGAAGACCAGCGTGGTGGTGGCCAACGGCGAATCGATCGTGATGGGCGGGCTCATCCGCGAGAACACCGTCACGACGAGCAGCGGCCTGCCGCTCCTCTCGAAGATCCCGGTCCTCGGCGCGCTTTTCGGCCACCAGGACATCACCAAGGACCGCACCGAGCTGATGCTCATGATCACGCCGCGGATCGTGAGCGACACGTCACAGGCTCGGGAAGTGACCGACGAGCTGCGTCGCAAGCTCCCGACCCTGGAAGGGATGCTGCCGGCCCCACCGAAGACTCCCCCTCCGCCGAGCGTCGAATCGCCTGCCAAATAGGCAATCCAGGGCGGAATTCCCTTCCCGGGCCGATTTTACACTCGGGGAAGCTATTGTTTTTGAAGGATCTTGTTGATAACTGGAGCTCAATATGTTGCAAAGACGCCACAGTGTTGCATTTTTCTACAGAATTCGTTTGACGTCCCTCCTGTTCTTGCATAGTCTTCCATCCAACAAGACAAGGCAGGTGATGGATTTGTTATCGCGTGGGGTCGTGAAGTGGAGTGGAGTTGCGGGGGTGGTGGGGGTCGCGGCGGCATGCGCGATGATGGATTCCCGCCCCGCATCGGAAGTGGTGAAGGAAAGGGCCCAGGCGCGCGCGAACGCGGTTGTCGGCATCGACCTGAAGGCCGCTTACGGCTACTTCACGCCGACGACGCGGAAGGAACTGACGTACGAGAGTTTCGCCGCCAGCACGGTGCCGGGCTTCTGGAAGTCGGCGACGGTGGACAAGGTGGAATGCAAGCGTGAGGACCTCTGCTATGCGAGCCTCAGTGTCGAATACGTACACCGGGGGATGCGCATAAGGACTCCGGTGAGGGAATCGTGGATCCGCGAAGGGAATGAATGGTGGTATGCGATCAAGGAATAGCTTTTGAAATCAGTCGACGGACGCGTCCGGCGCCGTTTGTAATTGCCGCCGCGCCGGGTTAGAATCCGGTGTTGTAACCTCTAGCAAGAAAAAAGCAGAAAGTGATCACTTTCATCTTCACCAAAGGAGTAACCCAAAACATGAATACGTTCAAAAGAAAAGCCCTCGCATCGGCGGTGCTTGGCACGCTCGGCGTGGTGGGCTCTGCCCACGCGATCTACCAGGACCCGACGAACCTGGGCGAAGCTCTGATCTATCCGTACTACACGGTCAACAACGACCCGGCGGGCAACCCGTTCAACACGTTCATCTCGGTCATCAACACGACGGCCTCGGTGAAAGTGGTGAAGGTTCGCTTCCGCGAAGGCAAGGCATCGGCGGAGGTGTTCGACTTCAACCTCTACCTGTCGCCCAACGATATGTGGACCGGCGCCGTGATCCCGTCCAGCACCGACGTCACCTCGCCTGCTGCACTGATCTCGGCCGACCTGTCGTGCATCAACCCGGGCCCGATCGGCCTGGTAGGCCAGCAGTTCCGGAACTACCAGTACACCGGCCTCACGGCGGATCTGCTTCCGGGGACGCTTGACCGGACCCGCGAAGGCTATCTCGAGATCTTCGAGATGGGCGTTCTGCCTCCGGGCGCCCTCGCCACGGCGGCGATCCACGTGCAGCCTGGCGCACCGACTTGCACGGGCCTCACCGGCGCAGTCGCCGGCACGGTCGGCTCGGTCCTTTTGCCCCCCACGGGCGGCCTGATGGGCACCGGCACGATCATCAACGTGACGAGCGGCCGCGACACGATGTACACCGCGAACGCATTCGGCGCCTGGGTGGTCGGCGGCACGGCATATTCGGACATCGGCAACGACGCCCCGAACTTCTCGGCCACCACGCCCGCCACGAGCATCGTGGTCAGCGCCCCTAACGCCGCCACCGTGGTCCCGAACGCGTACTTCTCGACGTGGGCTGACTCCGCGATTGCGGGTCTCGGCCTGGCCGGCTCGAAGGCCGCCTCGGCGACGATGATGCACTCCGACGTGATCAACGAGTACATCCTCGACTCGGCGACCGCCTCGGCGACGGACTGGGTCCTTACGTTCCCGACCAAGCGCCTGTTCGTTAACGGAGCGACTGCGGTAGCGCCGTTCACGGCTCCGCTGACCGCCTCGGGCGCGTGCGAAGTGATCGACCTCACGTTCTTCAACCGCGAGGAAGGCACCTCGTCCGCTCCCCCGGGATCGTTCTCGCCGTTGCCCCCGGGCGCGGCAGCCAACACGCTGTGCTGGGAATCGACGATCCTCAGCTTCCGCAATGGCACGACCACTGCGCCTTCGACGCCGGCGACCCCGTCGCTCGTCCTGGGCTCGGCGAACGTGACCACGGTGGGCGTGACCAACACGTACCAGAACGGCTGGGCGGAGGTCCACTTCTCCGGCGTCAACGCTTCGACTATCGGTCTGGTCTCGGTCGCGGCGGGCAGCACCACGACCCCGATGGTTTCGGCTGGCGCGGCCGCCCCCGGCGCGCAGACGTTCCACGGTCTGCCGGTGGTCGGGTTCATGGTTCGCACGTTCACGAACGGGACGCTGCATTGCGGAACGGCCAGCTGCGTGGGCAACTACCTGGGCAGCGCTTCGCACGGCTATCGCAACGTCATCAGCCCGTAATCGCGGAGCAGCTTTCGCGAGCATCATGCAACTGCAACGGAAAACAGGCGGACTTCGGTCCGCCTGTTTTTCTTCATGCATCCAAGACGTTACTTTTGTAGTACAACGTAGTACAACGTAGATGTTCTGTAGTACAAAGAACCACCAGTGGCCTTCGACAACACCAAAAGAAATCTTGAAGGTAGCGCACGAGATGACACAATCAACTAACTCTCAGTGAGGTCCTTCTCGATGAAACGATTCGAATTCATGATCCGCGACGCCACTACTGCGCTCGCGGCCTTCGGCTTGCTGGCGATGTGTTCGCT
>JADGRS010000163.1 GCA_017880705.1 Burkholderiales bacterium | reverse complement strand
TTTCGTCCTGTTGTTCTTCGCGACGCGGTTGCTCCCGCCATGGAACGACGAAGCGTCGCCGTTGCCGCAGGGCTGAACCTTGCCGAACCGTTCGAGGAAATTTCGATGAAGCGAAGTGCGCATTCCCTGCTGCTTGCGGTCCTGTTCCTCGGCTCGAGCGCATTCGCGCAGCCCGCGGTGGTGCAGCCCGGCAGCGCGGACGACTTGAAGGCCGCCTACGCGACCGCCCAGGACGTGGCCGACGGCAAGCGCGTGGCCCAGTCGAGCTGCGTCGGCTGCCATGGATTGAACGGCATCAGCACGGCCAAGGGCGTGCCGCATCTCGCCGGGCAGCGCGCCGCTTACCTGCACCTGGAGCTGCGCAACTACAAGGCCGGCGTTCGCGGCAACGAGGCCATGGGAGCCGCGGTCAAGTTCCTGAGCGACGACTCGCTATTCAAGGCGTCCGCCTACTACGCGAGCCTCGATCCGGTGTCCGGCGCGGGCGAAGGCGCGAAATCCGCACCCGCCAAGCCCGACCCCGTGCAGGCCGGCAAGGCCGCGGCCGCGGGCTGCGCGGGATGTCACGGCGAGACGGGGGTCAGCGCGATGCCCGGCACGCCGAGCTTGGTGGGACTCGATCCCAAATATCTCGCCGCCGCCATGAAGGCCTACAAGGGCGGCCAACGCAAGAGCGACATCATGAAGCCGATGGCCGCCGCAGTGACCGACGCCGACGTGGGCAACATCACGCTCTACTACGCGTTGCAGAAGGCGACGCGCGCCCAGACTCCGGCCGCGGGCGACAAGGCGGCAGGCAAGGCCGCTGCCGCCGCATGCGCCGGATGCCACGGCGAGCAGGGCGTGAGCGCCACGCCGGCGACCCCGAGCCTCGCCGGGCAGGATGCGCAGTACCTCGTCGCCGCGCTCGGCGCCTACAAGAATGGAGGCCGCGGCGATGAGACGATGAAGGGCCTCGCCTCTTCGCTCGACGACGCGGCGATGAAGAACCTCGCCGCGTACTACGCGAGCCTGCAGCCCCAGTCCCCCAATGTGCGCAAGCCCCTCGCCACCGCCGAATGGGCCGAGCGCTGCGATCGCTGCCATGGGATCAACGGCAACAGCACCGATCCTCGCTTGCCGGCGCTGGCGGGACAGCGTGAGGATTACCTGCAGGCCGTGCTGCAGGCGTATCGCACGGGCAAGCGCAAGAGCCCGGCGATGGCCGCCATGTCCGACGTGCTTACCGACGCGGATATCGACAACCTCGCGGCGTACTATTCGCGCCAGAAGGCGCGCGCGGTCGTGTACGTGACGCTACCCGCGAAATGATTTTTCGAATCGACCCCCACTTGAACAGGAGAAGGCCCATGAAGTCCACGATCTTGGTAGCAGCGGTTGTCGCACTCTTCGGTATCGCCAGCGCTGCGCAGGCCGCGGGAGACGTCGCGGCGGGCAAGGCGAAGGCCAAGGCCTGCGCCGGATGCCATGGCGCGAACGGCGAGGGCGTGAAGCCCAATCCCGCCCTCGCCGGAAAGTCGGAAGACGAGCTCGTCCAGGCGATGAAGGACTACAAGTCCGGCAAGCGCGCCAATCCGGTCATGAAGTCGATGGTTTCCTCGCTGAGCGACCAGGACATGGCGAACGTAGCCGCTTACTTCGCGTCGCTCAAGAAGTGATTTCCCGCCGCGCGTAGCTGGCGGCGCAAACCCAAAGGAACGGACCATGAGTAGCGATGTCCCCCTGCACCGGCTGTATGTCCACTATTCGGAGCTGCCCTATAGCCTGCGCGTCCTCTATACGTCGGTGCTCCTGGTCCTCGGGCTGGGGTACCTCTTTGCGCTGATCTATGTGTTCCATACGCAATCGGGCAGGGACGGCGGCAAGATGCTCTCGTACGAGGACATCGTCATCACCTACAGCGGCAGCGGCAAGGGCTCGCGCCTCGAGTCCGCGCTGAAGGGGCCGATGCAGACCATGCTGCCGGCCGAAGAGACGAAGTCGGTGATCGACTGGGTGCAGGCCGGGTCCGACCGCGCGAAGTACGAGAGCGCCATCAAGCCTGTCCTGGACAAGCGCTGCATGGCTTGCCACGACGGCAGCAACCCGCACCTGCCGAACCTGAATGGATATGACAACCTCAAGAAGGTGACCGAGCAGGACACCGGCGCGGACGTGTTCACGCTGGTGCGGGTCTCGCACATCCATCTCTTCGGCCTGTCGTTCATCTTCTTCATCATGGGGCTCATCTTCAGCCACGCCTACCTTCGCCCCGTGTGGTTCAAGTGTCTGGTGGTGGCCGCACCCTTCGTGTGCATCGTGGCGGACGTGAGCTCCTGGTACTTCACCAAGCTCTTCCACCCGTTCGCATGGGTCGTGATGGGCGCCGGCGCCGCCATGGGCATGTGCTTCGCCTTCATGTGGGCGGTGTCGATGTACCAGATGTGGTTCTCCAAGACGCCGCCCGTCGTCGAGCAAAGAGGCGGCGGCGACATTCCCCTCGCCCGCTGAGGTCAATCAGGTCCGGCCGGTGCTTCGCGCGACGCGCGGGCGCCGGCCCTCCCACGCGTAGCGCTCTCCGCGGGCCTTCGCGTCGCGCCTTTCCGCCGGCCGCCCCTCTGTTCGTTGCCGAACGTCGGCCTCCGCCGCAGTTGATGTACATCAAATGACACGATTCTGAATCATTCAGAGTGCTAACTGCGTTCAAAGAAGCGTGTGGACGCGGCAGGCAAGAGCGAAGAATTCGATATTGCTTAAGAAAGCGTGAACAACGAGCAACCGCAATTCGGCCGATCGGCCGACCGGGTCCTGAAAATCGAAGTCAAGGGGATATCGCGATGAAGCGAGCACGAGTTGTCAAGATGTTGGGCGCCATCTGCGCAGCGTCGGCCCTGCTGGCGGGCGCGGTTTCGGGCGAGGCGCGCGCGGCGGAGCCGGCGAGCACCCGAAGCAGCGTGCAGCAGGATGGGCTCGCGCAGGATGCGAAATGCACGGTCTGCCACAACGAGGCGTGGAGAAAGCCGGTGCTCTCGATCTACCAGACGCCCCACGGCAATCGCGCCGATTCGCGGGCGCCTCTTTGCACGTCGTGCCACGGCCAAAGCGAGAACCACCAGAAGGATCCGGGCGGAGCGCGGCCCGAGGTCGTCTTCGCGACGGACTCCAAGCACGTCTCCCCGACGGATGCGCGCAACGGCGCATGCCTCAACTGCCACGAGACGGGCAAGCGCATGCACTGGTCCGGCAGCAAGCACCAGAGCGAGGACCTCGCCTGCGCGAGCTGCCACACCGTTCACGCGCCGCAGGACAAGGTGCTCGCGAAGGCGACGCAGCCGGAAGTCTGCTTCACCTGCCACAAGACCGAGCGGGCGCAGACCCATCGCATCTCGCACCATCCGATCCTCGAGGGCAAGGTCGTGTGCTCCGACTGCCACAACCCGCACGGCTCCACGGGGCCGAAGCTGCTCGTCAAGGACTCGGTGAACGACACCTGCTACACGTGCCACGCGGAAAAACGCGGCCCGTTCCTCTGGGAGCACGCGCCGGTGACCGACGACTGCACGAACTGCCACACGCCGCACGGCTCGACCAACTCGCCGCTGCTCAAGGCGCGCGCGCCCTGGCTGTGCCAGGAGTGCCATAGCGGCGACCACTCGAAGAACATCTACAGTGGCGCCAACCTTCCGGGCGGCAACGTGACGACCATCAACGGCAACCAGGGCCTCGCGAACCAGAGCCCGCCCGCGCAGCTGAGCGCGCGTGCCTGCATGAACTGCCACGTCCTGGTCCACGGGTCCAACCATCCGGCCGGCGCGAAATTCCAGCGTTGAACGAATAAGCAAAAATCGGGAGTCTGCGATGAAATCGAACAACGGGAGATTCAACGTCAAACCGTCGACGGCGGCGGTTCGCTGCGCGCTGGTCGCCATGGCGATCGCACCGGCGGCGTACGCCGCGGATGCGGTGGATCCGGAGGTGGCGGCGCTCACGCAGCCGACCAGCCGGATCGAGGCGGGGGTCGGATACGTCAACAAGGACTCGGCGAAATTCGGCGAGTACAACGGGCTCCAGAAGAAGGGCGCCTACGGCATCCTCAACCTGGACGTGAGGGGCGGAACCTACGGCGACAACGACGACGGGACGCGCTGGAAGGTCATCGGCACGGACCTCGGGCTCGACACGCGCGACCTGACGGCCTCCTACGGGCAGCAGGGCAAGTTCCGCATCGACTTCGGCTACGACGAGATCCTGCGCAACCGCTCGGACACGTACCAGACTCCCTACCAGGGCGCCGGCGGCAACGTCTTCACGCTGCCGGGGAACTGGATCACGCCTCGCGTGCCGCAGGTGAGCGCGGCAGGCACCAACTTCCGCGGCCTCTCGCCCGTGACGGGGCTCGCTCCGGCGCTCGTGACCGGCGTCTCGACGCCGCCCACCGCCGCGCAGCAGGCGATCGTGAACAACATCATCGCGACCGACGTGCCCCTCTTCCAGAACGTCGACCTCCACACCAAGCGCGAGCGCTACGACGGCGGCTTCACCTATACGGTCAACCCGCTGTGGGAGGTGAAGGGCAGCGTGCGCCACGAGGACAAGACCGGCTACAAGCCCATGGGCACGGTGAGCTCGCAGGTGAGCGAATTCTCCGCGACGCTTCCCGATCCCATCGACCAGTCCACGGACCAGTACAACCTTAGCGCCACCTTCACGGGCTCGAAGGCCTTCTTCCAGGTCGCCTACTACGGCTCGATCTTCAAGAACAACGTGCAGTCGGTCACCTGGCAGGACGCGAACGACCTCACGAAGTTCGCGACGATGAGCAGCGCGCCGAGCAACCAGTACCACCAGATCGGGATGACCGGCGGCTACCACTTCGACCCGACCACCAAGCTCGTGGTGAACGGATCGATCGCGCGCGGCACGCAGAACGAGAGCTTTCTCACGGGCGAACAGAACAACCAGCTGCCGCTGGGACTGCCGACGCAATCGCTTAACGGGCTCGTCGTCACGAAGATCTTCAACATGAAGCTCACGGCGCGGCCGATGAAGGACCTCAACGTCATGGCATCGTACAAGTACGATGACCGCGACAACCGCACGCCCGTGAACACCTACTTCTTCCAGGACGCCAACGAGGCGCGTGCCGCGGCGGCATCGCCGTTCAACTCGGCGCTGGGTCTCGCGGCGAATACGCTCGGCAGCAACATCAACATCTACAACAACCGCGCGTACAGCAAGAAGCTGAACCAGGCCGATCTCGAGGCGAACTACCGCATCGCCAAGGGCCAGTCGATCAACGCCAGCTACCAATTCCAGAAGATCGACCGCGACTGCACGGGCGCGTGGATCGACTGCGAAGACGCCGACACGACGAAGGAGCACACCGGGCGCATCGAGTGGAAAGCCAACCTCGTCGAAGACCTGTCGGGGCGGGTGAGCTACGCCTACTCGCAGCGCAAGGTCGACAACTACAACGAGAACGCGTTCCTCGCGCTCGTGCCCATGGCCAATGCGCTCGGTGTGGGCGGCGCCGCGACCAACGGCACGACGGTCGCGACCCAGAGCGCCCTCGCGTACATGCTCGCCAACGGGCTCACGGGATACGGGCCTCTCGCGGGCTTCTCGCCGCCGTACACGGGCAACGCGCTCATCTACGGCAACAACGGCGGCATCATCCCGCAGGCGCTCTACGGAAGCCGCAACAACATCAACGAGCTGCCCGGCATGCGCCGCTTCAACATGGCCGACCGCAACCGCGACAAGGTGCGCGGGATGCTCAACTGGGAGGCCACCGACAAGCTCTCCTTCCAGGGCGGCGCCGACTACAACAAGGACGACTACGACAACTCGGTCTACGGCCTGAAGAGCGCCCAAAGCTACTCGCTGAACTTCGAGGGAACGTTCGCGGCGAGCGACGACCTTTCGGCGAGCTTCTTCTACACCTACGAGGACATCCGCTCGAAGACCGCGGGCGACGCCTACGGCGCCAACAGCAACACCGCCAACGTGGCGGGCTTCACGGGGATCGATCCGGTGGTGTGCTACGGGACCATCCTCGCGCGCAACTTGAACGGCAAGCAGGATCCGTGTCTCAACTGGAGCACGGACATGCGCGACAAGGTCGACACCCTGGGCCTCGCGGTGCGCAAGACGGGGCTGATGGGCGGAAGACTCCGCCTGGGCGGCGACGTCTCCTATGCGCGCCAGACGACCGATATCGGCGTGAACGGCGGCAGCTACGTGAACAACCCGCTCGCGATCACGGGCGCGCCCGCGGGCACGATCGCCGCGTTCTTCATCGCGGCGCAGAACCTGCCGACGGTGACGGTCAAGACCACGACCGTGCGTCTCAACGGCCAGTACCAGATCGACAAGAGCTCGGCCGTGGGGATGATCTACATCTACCAGAGGATGACGGGAGTGGATTGGTCCTACCAGGGCATGCAGTACGGGACCGGCACAAACTACCTGCCGACCAACGAGCAGGCGCCGAACTACACGGTTCAAGTCGTCGGGGTGTCGTACACGTACCGCTTCCGCTGATCGCAGGAAAACGTACCTGACCTTTGACCTGCCGCATTCGCGGCAGGTCTCTTTGCGTGAGAGCATGGGCGCATGGTCATCGCGCTCCTTGCCGATATCCACTCGAACCTCGAGGCGCTCGAGGCCTGTCTCGCGCATGCCCGCGCGCACGGCGCGGCGGAGTTCGCCTTCCTCGGCGACCTCGTGGGCTATGGCGCCGACCCGGGCGCCGTGATCGACATCGTCGCCGGGCATTCGTCGCGCGGCGCGGTCGTCGTGAAGGGAAACCACGATGCCGCGATCTCCGGCTCCAAGGCCTATCTCAACGACGCGGCCGCGGCGGCGATCGTGTGGAGCCGCGAAGTGCTTTCGCCGGCGCAGCGCGCGTTCCTGGATGAGCTGCCGTTGTGCGTGCGCAAGGGGCCCTCGTGCTTCGTCCACGCCTCGGCGGAATCCCCCGAGCGTTGGGCCTATGTCGATAG
>JADGRS010000162.1 GCA_017880705.1 Burkholderiales bacterium | reverse complement strand
CTCCACGTCGATGCGGCGCAGGCCACGGGCAAGGTCGTGATCGACCTGGAGAAGCTGAAAGTCGATCTCATGAGCTTCTCCGCGCACAAGACCTACGGTCCCAAGGGCATCGGCGCGCTCTACGTGCGCCGCAAGCCGCGGGTGCGCCTCGAAGCGCAGATGCACGGCGGCGGGCACGAGAAGGGCCTTCGCTCCGGCACCCTCGCCACGCACCAGATCGTCGGCATGGGCGAGGCGTTCCGCCTGGCGAGGCTCGAGATGGCGACCGAGAACGAGCGCATCCGCATGCTGCGGGACAAGCTTCTCGCCGGCATCCAGGACATGGAAGAGATCTACGTGAATGGCGATCTCGAACATCGCGTCCCGCACAATTTGAATGTGAGCTTCAACTTCGTCGAGGGCGAGTCGCTCATCATGGGCATGAAGGAGCTCGCGGTGTCGTCGGGCTCGGCGTGCACCTCCGCGAGCCGCGAGCCTTCGTACGTCTTGCGCGCCCTCGGGCGCAACGACGAATTGGCGCACAGCTCGATCCGCTTCACCCTCGGGCGCTTCACCACCGAGGCCGACATCGATTTGGCGGTCAAGATCATCAGGGAGCGGATCGGAAAGCTTCGCGAGATGAGCCCGCTGTGGGAGATGTTCAAGGACGGCGTGGATTTGAATTCCGTGCAATGGGCCGCACATTGAAGAAAGCCTCGAGGTTCGAGGCGCCAGGAGACAGACATGGCATATAGCGAGAAAGTGATCGACCATTACGAGAACCCGAGGAACGTGGGCTCGTTCGGCAAGGACGACGAGGGTGTCGCCACCGGCATGGTGGGCGCGCCCGCGTGCGGCGACGTGATGAAGCTGCAGATCAAGGTGAACAAGGACGGCATCATCGAGGACGCCAAGTTCAAGACCTACGGCTGCGGCAGCGCCATCGCCTCGTCCTCGCTCGTCACCGAATGGGTGAAGGGCAAGACGATCGACGAGGCCGCGACGATCCGCAACACCCAGATCGCGGCGGAGCTCGCCCTCCCGCCGGTGAAGATCCACTGCTCGATCCTCGCCGAGGACGCCATCAAGGCGGCCATCGCCGATTACCGCAAGAAATACGGCGGCGGCGACATCCCGGCCGAAAGCAAGGCGGCCGACTGATGGCCGTCCAGCTCACCGATCGCGCGGCCGAGCACGTGAAGCGCTACATCCAGAAGCGCGGCAAGGGCGTGGGCCTTCGCCTCGGCGTGCGCACCACGGGCTGCTCGGGCCTGGCATACAAGCTCGAATTCGCGGACGAGATCCAGCCCGAGGACACGACCTTCGAAAGCAACGGCGTGCGGGTGCTGGTCGATCCGAAGAGTCTCGCGTATCTCGACGGCACGGAGCTCGATTTCGTCCGCGAAGGGCTGAACGAGGGCTTCAAGTTCAACAACCCCAACGAGAAGGACCGCTGCGGCTGCGGCGAATCGTTCAACGTCTGAAGCCGGGGAGCGGTCACCGGTTTTGTGTGTCGAGATGACCCCCGACTTTTCTCGCGATCACTTCGAGCTGCTGGGCCTGGCGGTGCGCTTCGCCGTCGATGCCGCTCGCCTCGAGCGCGGCTATCGCGACCTGCAATCGCAGGTGCATCCGGACCGCTTCGCCGCGGCGACCGAGGCCGAGCGGCGCGTGGCGATGCAATGGGCCACCCGCGCGAACGAGGCGTATCGGACGTTGCGCGATCCCATCGAGCGCGCGCGCTACCTGCTCCAGCTGCGCGGCTACGATACCGAGGAGGAAAGCAACACCTCGATGCCCGCGGACTTCCTGATGCAGCAGATGGAGTGGCGCGAAGCGGTGGACGTCGCCCGCGACGCAGGTGACGTGAGCGAGCTCGAGCGCTTGCGCGGCGACATCCGGCGATCGCGCGACGAGATGCTCGTCATGCTCGAGCGCGCCCTCGACGCCGACGCCAACTTCGTCGCCGGGTGCTCCCTCGTTCGGAAACTGCGCTTCCTCGAGAAGCTCGAGGCGGAGATCGATTCGGCCCTCGAGCTCACGGAGCATTGATGGGGCTCCTGCAGATCTCCGAGCCGGGCGATTCCCCCGAGCCGCACCAGCGCAAGCTCGCGGTCGGAATCGATCTCGGCACCACCCATTCCCTGGCCGCCACCGTGCGTAGCGGCGCGGCCGAGGTCATCGCCGACGACGAGGGGCGGGCGCTCCTGCCTTCGATCGTGCGCTACTTTCCCGACGGCCGGGTCGACGTGGGATACGACGCGCGCGCGGCGCAAGCCGAGGATCCCGCCAACACCATCGTCTCCGTGAAGCGATTCATGGGCCGCGGCGTCGCCGACGTCGCCAAGTACGGCGCCCTCCCCTATCATTTCAAGGATGCGCCCGGCATGGTGAGCATCGAGACGGCCGCGGGCCCGCGCTCGCCGGTGCAGGTGTCCGCGGAAATCCTCAAGGTGCTGCGCGAGCGAAGCGAGCGCGCGCTGCGCGGCGAGCTCTTCGGCGCCGTGGTCACAGTGCCCGCGTATTTCGACGACTCGCAGCGCCAGGCCACCAAGGACGCGGCGAAGCTCGCGGGCCTGAACGTGCTGCGACTGCTGAACGAGCCGACGGCCGCGGCGATCGCGTACGGCCTCGATCACGCTTCGGAAGGCACCTTCGCGATCTTCGATCTCGGCGGCGGCACCTTCGACATCTCGATCCTGAAGCTCACGCGCGGCGTCTTCGAGGTGCTCTCGACCAACGGCGACTCCGCGCTGGGCGGCGACGATTTCGACCAGGCGGTGGCGACCCACTGGCGCGTCGGGCACCGCATCGCCGACGCGAAGGGCGGCGACACGCGAAGGCTCCTCGCCGCCGCGCGCGAGGTGAAGGAAAGGCTCTCGTTCGAGGAGGAAGCCGGCGTCCAGGTGACGCTCTCTTACGGTCAGAGCCTTCGGCTCGTCCTCACGCGCTCCGAATTCGAGAAGATCACGGCCGGGCTCGTGCAACGCACGCTCGCTCCGACCCGCAAGGCATTGCGGGACGCCAAGCTCGAGCCGGCGG
Source organism: Burkholderiales bacterium (assembly GCA_017880705.1). GTDB lineage: Bacteria > Pseudomonadota > Gammaproteobacteria > Burkholderiales > Usitatibacteraceae > Usitatibacter. The sequence goes on along the minus strand of JADGRS010000162.1, from coordinate 3,964 downwards.
ACATCGACGGCGTGGTCCTAGTGGGCGGCGCCACGCGCATGCCGCACCTGCAGCGGGCGGTCGAGGGGCATTTCGGCAAGCCGCCGCTGAAGGACCTCGATCCCGATGCCGTCGTCGCCCTCGGTGCGGCGATCCAGGCGAACGTGCTCGCGGGCAATCGCGCCGCCGGTGACGACTGGCTCCTTCTGGACGTGATTCCGCTGTCGCTGGGCCTGGAGACGATGGGCGGGCTGGTCGAGCGCGTGATCCCGCGCAACTCCACGATCCCGGTCGCGCGGGCGCAGGAGTTCACGACCTTCAAGGATGGGCAGAGCGCGATGGCGCTGCACGTCGTGCAGGGCGAGCGCGAGCTGGTCGCCGACAACCGCTCTCTCGCGCGCTTCGAGCTGCGCGGAATTCCCCCGATGGTCGCCGGCGCGGCGCGCATCCAGGTCACCTTTCAGGTGGACGCCGACGGCCTGCTCTCGGTGTCGGCGCGCGAGGCGACCACGGGCGTCGAATCCTCGATCGTCGTGAAGCCTTCGTACGGGCTTTCGGACGATGAGGTCGCGCGCATGCTGCAGGAAAGCTTCTCGCACGCGATCGAGGATCGGGACGCGCGCGCGCTCGCCGAGCAGCGCGTCGAGGCGGAGTCGCTGCTCGCGGCGATCCGCGCCGCGCTGGACCAGGACGCGGATCTCCTCGGCGAGGACGAGCGCGCCGATCTCGACCGGCGCATGGCGGGGCTCGAGCGCGCATGGAACGCGACCGACCATCGCGCGATCAAGGCGGCGATCGAGGCGCTCAACCGCGCGAGCGAGGCGTTCGCCACGCGGCGCATGGACCGCGCCGTTTCCGGCGCGCTCGCCGGGCGCCGCCTGGACGAAGTCGCCTCGCGATGAGCGTGCTGACGGTGCTCCCGCACGAGACCCTTTGCCCCGCGGGCGCGCGCATCGAGACGAGCCCCGGGGTCTCCATCTGCGACGCGCTCCTCGAGAACCACATCGAGATCGAGCACGCGTGCGAGAAGAGCTGCGCGTGCACGACGTGCCACGTGATCGTGCGCGAAGGCTACGAGTCGCTCGAGCCGCCCACGGAGAAGGAGGACGATCTTCTCGACAAGGCGTGGGGCCTCGAGCTCACCTCGCGGCTTTCGTGCCAGGCGCGCATGAAGGACGATCCGGTTACCATCGAGATCCCCAAATACACCATCAACCATGCGTCGGAATTGAAGCGATGAAGTGGATCGACACACGCGACATAGCGATCGCCCTGGCCGACAAGTTCCCCGGCGTCGACCCGGCCACGGTGCGCTTCACGGAGCTGCGCCAGTGGGTGATGGCGCTCGACGGATTCGACGACGACCCGAATCGCTCGGGGGAGAAGATCCTCGAGGCGATCCAGGCGGCATGGATCGAGGAGGCCGACTGAGCACGCCTCCGATTCGCGTCGACTTCGGGCGGCTGCGCTATTTCATCGCGCTCGCTTTCGAGACGGTGGGGATGCCTCCGGCCGACGCGCGCGTGGTCGCCGCGCTGATGGCCGAAGCGGACTTGCAGGGTTCCGACGGCCACGGCGTGATTCGCCTGGCGCAATATCTCAAGCGCATTCGCGCGGGCGGCGTGAACCTCAATCCGCAGATCCGCGTGGTGCAGGAGCGCGCCGCGATGGCGCTCATCGACGGCGACAACGGCATGGGCCACCTCGTGATGAAGCGCGCGGCGGAGCTCGCGATCGAGAAGGCGCGCATCGCGGGCGTCGCATGGGTCGGCGCGCAATGGAGCAACCACGCGGGGCCCGCGTCGCTGTACGCGCGCATGATGCTCGCCCACGACATGATCGGGCTCTATTTCGCGGTGGGCAACGCGAACCATCTTCCGCCGTGGGGCGGGCTCGACATGCTGCTGTCGACCAATCCGATCGCCGCGGCGATTCCCGCGGGAGAGGAGCCGCCCGTGGTGCTCGACATGGCCACGACGGTGGCCGCGTACGGCAAGGTGAAGGCGAAGGCGGCTCGCGGCGAGATGATGCCCGAGGGCTGGATGATCGATCGCGAGGGCAAGCCCCTCACCGACCCGCGCCGCGCGGCCGAGGGCTTCCTGCTGCCGATCGGCGGCTACAAGGGCTATGGCCTTGCGCTGGTGGTCGGATTGCTCGCGGGCACGCTGAACGGCGCGGCGATGGGCAAGGACGTGATCGACTTCAACCAGGACGTGTCGAGCGCGACCAACACGGGACAGGCGATCGTCGCGATCGACCCCGCGGCGTTCGGCGACCTCGCGCAATTCAAGTCCGCGGTCGACAAGCTGGTGCGCGACCTCCGGGCGAGCGAACGCATGCCCGAGGTCGATGCGATCCGCGTGCCGGGCGACCGCAGCCACGCGCTTGCCGCCGCGCAGCGCGTCGAAGGCATCGCCATCGCCGCGTCTCTCATGCAGACTCTCGACCGTCTCGCCGAACAGCTCGATATCCCGCCGCTTCGCACCAATTGAGGAAGAACCTTATGTTCCGCCTGCTTCGCATCGCGCTCGCGTCGTTCGTCGCCGCAATTCCCGCTGTCTCCACGGCGCAGCAGGGCTACCCCAACAAACCCATCCGCCTGATCGTGCCGCTGGCGGCGGCGAGCGCCGTGGACAATGCGGCGCGCATCGTCACGCAGAAGATGTCGGCCTCGATGGGACAGCCGTTCGTGGTGGAGAATGTCCCGGGCGCGGCGGGGCTCATCGGCGCGGCGCAGCTCGCCAAGGCCACGCCTGACGGCTACACCATCGGCGGCTTCAACGACAGCATCATGACCATGCTGCCCAACATGCCGACCAAGCCGTCCTGGGACATCCTGCGCGACTTCGAGCCGGTGTCGCTGGTGGCCACGATCGAGTGGGGCCTCGTCACCACGCCGAGCTCACCTTACAAGAGCGCCGCCGACCTGATCGCGGCGGCGAAGGCGCGCCCGGGCGAAGTGAACTACGGTTCCGGCGGCAACGGCAGCCCGCAGCACATCGCGATGGCGCTCTTCGCTTCGCAAGCCGGCATCACCATGACGCATGTTCCGTACAAAGGTGCGTCACAGGCCGCGCTGGGCGTGGCCGCCGGCGACGTGCCATTCGCTTTCCAGGGGCTCGCGACCGTCGCCGGGCTTGTGCGCGGCGGGAAGCTGCGCCTGATCGGGGTCTCGACTCCCGCGCCGCTGCCGCAGTTTCCGGAAGCGCCCACCGTGTCGACCTCCGGATTGCCGGGGTTCCAGTTCAACTCGTGGTTCACGATCATGGCCCCGGCGGGCACGCCGAAGGAGATCATCGCGCGCCTCCACTCCGAGATCGTGAAGGCGCTCGCCGATCCCCAGGTGCGCGAGCAGCTGCGCGACCAGGGCCTCACGGTGCGCGGAACGTCTCCTGAGGAGCTCGCGGTGGCCACGCGCGAGCAGCTGGCGCGCTATGGCCGGCTCTTCAAGGAAGTCGGTATCAAGGGCGAGTAGCTCACTACGGCATTTCGACGGTCACCTTGATAGCCGAATACCACTCGGACAGGTCCTCGATGTCGGCATCCGTGAGCGTTTTTGCGATGATGCTCATCTGATCGTTGTGGCGGCTGCCCGAGCGGTACGCGCGTAGTTGCAAGCGGAGGTATTCCTTCTGCTGGCCACTCAGGTTCGCCGCGCCGGGGAGGACCGCCACGCCGTTCTCGCCATGACAGTTCTGGCACAGGGTCCGCACCTTGGCCCGCGCCGCTGCCGCGTCACCCGCCAGCGCCGGCGCAATCGGCGGACCGGACGCGGCACCCAGCATCAGGACGAGCAAGACTTTCTTCGATGCGTGCATTTTCTCGTTCTCCAAAAGGAAGCGGGCCGGGCATCGGGCCCGGCCCGCTCATTCTCCGGCTTTGCTACTTGCCTTGATAGGAGATGCGGTAGACGGCGCCGGCCTTGTCGTCCGATACCAGGATCGAGCCGTCGACATACTGCTTCACGTCGACGGGCCGGCCGAGG
>JADGRS010000161.1 GCA_017880705.1 Burkholderiales bacterium | reverse complement strand
CCGACGACCGCCCGGAGATCGTCCACCAGTCGGGCGAAAAACTTTTCGAAGGATTGCGCGCGGGCTACGCGAAGGAAAGCGTGCGCGCTGAAGTGCTGCCCTTCGTCGAGGACATGGCGGCGCGATACGCGTGGTGCGACGTGCTCATCTGCCGCTCGGGCGCGATCACCGTCGCCGAGATCACCGCGGCCGGCGTCGCCTCGATCCTCTTTCCCCTGCCGTGGTTCGTGGCCGACGAGCAGGCCGCGAACGCGCGCTTCCTCGCCGAGCGCGACGCGGGAATCGCATTGAAGCAGCTTGAAACCCAACCCGCGCAACTGGCCCGGATCCTTCATGGACTCGATAGAGCCCGCCTCACGGTCATGGCGCGCAACGCGCGCGCCCTCGGAAAACCCGACGCGACGCGACGCTGCGCCGACGTGTGCATGGAGCTTGCCCATGCGGCATAAGGTGAAGCGCATCCATTTCGTCGGCATCGGCGGCTCGGGCATGTCCGGGATCGCGGAGGTGTTCTCCAACCTCGGCTACACGGTGTCGGGCTCGGATCTGTCGGAAAACTCCGCGGTGCGCAGGCTGCGCCAGATGGGGATCCGGATCGTGATCGGCCATGCCGCCGAGAACGCCGCCTCGGCGGACGCGGTCGTGGTCTCGTCGGCGGTGAAGGCGGACAACCCCGAAGTGATCTGGGCCCGCGAGGCCCATATCCCGGTCGTGCCGCGGGCGATGATGCTCGCGGAGCTGATGCGCTTCAAGCAGGGCATCGCCATCGCGGGCACCCATGGAAAGACGACGACGACGTCGCTCGTCGCCGCGGTGCTCGCGGAAGCCGGGCTCGATCCGACGTGCGTGATCGGCGGGCGGCTCAACTCCATCGGCACCAATGCGCGCCTCGGCAAGGGCGAGTTTCTCGTCGCCGAAGCCGACGAGTCGGACGCCTCGTTCCTCTATCTCCAGCCGGTGATTTCCGTCGTCACCAACATCGACGCCGATCACATGGAGACCTACGAGCAGGATTTCGAGAAGCTCAAGGCGACCTTCGTCGAATTCCTCGGCCACCTGCCGTTCTACGGTCTCGCGGTGATCTGCAAGGACGATCCGCACGTGCGCGCCGTGATGCCCGCGATCACGCGGCCGATGCTCACCTACGGCAAGACAAGCGACGCCGACCTGCGCGCGGAAGACGTGCGCTGGGACGCGGGGCGCATGCGCTTCCGCGCGGTCGCGACGCGTGGAGGCTTCGCGCCGCTCGAAGTCCTGCTGAACCTTCCGGGCGAACACAACGTGCTGAATGCCCTCGCGGCGATCGCCGTCGCGCGCGAGGTCGGCGCGAGCGAAGCGGCGATCGCGAAGGGGCTCGGCGAATTCACCGGCGTGGGACGCCGCTTCCAGCGCTACGGCGACGTGCCGCTCGCCGGCGGCGGGCTCTACACGGTGGTCGACGACTATGGCCACCACCCCGCGGAAATGGCGGCGACCCTCGCGGCCGCGCGCGGCGCGTTTCCCGGGCGCCGCATAGTGCTTGCCTTCCAGCCGCATCGCTACACGCGCACCCGCGATCTGTTCGAGGATTTCGTGAAGGTGCTCTCGACCGTCGACGAGCTCGTTCTCGCGGATGTGTATCCCGCGGGAGAGGCGCCGATCGTCGGGGCCGATGGGCGCTCCCTGGTCCGCTCGGTGCGCCTCGCCGGCAAGGTCGAGCCGATCTTCGTCGAGAAGACTTCCGAGATGCGCGACGCGGTGCTCGCGCGAGTCCGCGACGGCGACGTCGTCGTCACGATGGGCGCGGGTTCGATCGCGAGCCTCGCGCCCGAGCTGGCGATTCCGGCGCCCGGCGCGCTGGCAGCGGTGCGGAGCTAGGGGATGGACATGAGCGACGGCGCGCGAATGAATTCCGGGCTGCGGGGACTCCTGAAGCACGACGAGCCCATGGCGAAGCACGTGAGCTGGCGCGCCGGCGGAATGGCGCGCACGTTCTACCAGCCCGCCGACGTGCTCGACCTCTCGACGTTCCTGCGCACGCGCGCTTCGAATGAACCGGTGATGTTCCTCGGCCTCGGAAGCAACCTCCTCGTGCGCGATGGAGGGTTCAAGGGCTCGGTGGTCTTCACTCACCATGCCTTGATCGGAATCGAGGTGGAGTCGGAAGTCGCGACGCCGCGCGGCACGCTCGCATTCCGCGCCGGCGCCGGCGTGCCCGCGCCGCACCTGGCCCGCTTCGTCGCGAAGCACGGCGGGGCCGGCGCCGAATGGATGGCGGGAATTCCCGGGACGGTCGGCGGCGCGCTCGCGATGAATGCCGGCTGCTATGGCGGCGAAACGTGGGACCACGTGATCAGCGTGGAGACCGTCGATCGCGGCGGGACGCTGCGCCACCGCTCGGCGGCGGACTACGAGCTCGGCTATCGGCACGTGCGCGCCAGGGCCCCCGGCGACGAATGGTTCGTCTCGGGCGTCTTCGGATTCGCGCCGGGCGAGGAGGGCGAGGCGATGACGCGCATTCGCGAGCTCCTGCAGAAGCGCGTCGCCACGCAGCCGCTCAGCCTGCCCAATGCCGGCAGCGTGTTTCGCAATCCGCCGGACGACCACGCGGCGCGGCTCATCGAATCGTGCGGGCTCAAGGGCTTCGCCATCGGCGATGCGCAGGTCTCGAAGAAGCACGCCAACTTCATCGTGAACGTCGGCGCCGCCACGGCGAGCGAGATCGAGGGCGTCATCGATCACGTGCAGGCCGCTGTGCTGATGAAGACGGGGATCGAGCTCGTTCGGGAAGTCCGCATCGTGGGAGAAAGGCAGGCATGAACCTCGGCAAGGTCGCGGTGCTGATGGGCGGTCCTTCCGCGGAGCGCGAGATCTCTCTCATCTCGGGCAAGGCGGTGCTCGCCGCGCTGAAGGGCAGGAACGTCGACGCGCACGCCTTCGATCCCGCGGAGCGCGAGCTCTTCGACCTGAAGCGCGAGGGATTCGAGCGGGCGTTCATCGCGCTCCATGGCCGGTTCGGCGAGGACGGCACGGTGCAGGGCGCGCTCGAGACGCTTCGCATCCCGTACACCGGCAGCGGCGTGATGGGCTCGGCGCTCTCGATGGACAAGTGGCGCACCAAGCTCGTGTGGGACGCCTCGGGCATTCCCACGCCACGCTTCGCGATGGTGAGGTGCACGACGGACTGGGAGAAGGTGACGGAGCTTCTCGGCATGCCGGTCATCGTGAAGCCCGCGCGCGAGGGCTCCACCCTCGGGCTCTCGAAGGTCTCGACCCCCGCGGACTTCGACGCCGCAAGGAAGCTTGCCGCGAGTACGACGAGCTCGTGGTCGCCGAGGAATTCATCTCCGGCCAGGAGCTCACCGCCTCGATCATCCATCGCGAAGGCGGCGAGGTCGCGCTGCCGCTGGTGCGCATCGAGGCGCCGCAGGGCAACTACGACTACCAGAACAAGTACTTCACCGACGACACGCAGTACTTCTGCCCGTCGGGCATCCGGCCCGAGCTCGAGGAGGAGATCCGCGAGGTCTCGCTGAAGGGCTTCCGCATCCTCGGGTGCCGCGGCTGGGGGCGGGCCGACGTGATGCTCAAGCCCGATGGCTCCTACTACTTCCTCGAGATGAACACCTCGCCCGGGATGACGGGCCACAGCCTCGTGCCGATGGCGGCGAAGGCGGCCGGAATCTCCTACGCGGACCTGTGCGTGGGGATTCTCGAAGACGCGCGACTCGATTCGCAGAGGCCCCGATGAGCGCCGTTCCCGTGCCGCTGCGCAAGCGCATCGTTCCCGCCACCGCCGCGGCGGTCGCGGTCGCGGCGCTGGCGGCGGGCGCATGGTATGGATTCGACGCGATCTCCTCGCAGCCGATCCGCCGGGTGGTGTTCGCGGGAGACATGCAGCGAATCGCGCGCGCGGATCTCGACGCGTTCGCGCGCAGCGTCGAGGGCGCGGCGCCGAGCGGCGCTTCGCTCGCCGCGGTGCGCGAAGCCGCTCGCAGGATCGCGTGGGTGCGCGAGGCCACCGTGCGCCGCCGGTTCCCCGACGCGGTGGAGGTCACCTTCGAAACCCACCAGCCGCTCGCGCGCTGGAGCGAGAGCGCCCTCGTGAGCGCGAAGGGCGAGGTCTTCGCGGCCGACTACGACGGCTTCCTGCCGAAATTCACCGGGCCCGAGGGCTCGTCGGCGCAGATGGTCGGCGAGTATCCGGCGCTGCGCGATGCGATCGCGCCGCTCGCGAGCGCCATCACCGAGCTCCGGCTCTCCCCGCGCGGCGCGTGGCAGGTCACCCTCGAATCGGGCCTCGCCCTCGACCTTGGACGAGGCGACACCCAATCGCGCCTCGCGCGCTTCGTTTCCGCGTGGCCGCAGCTCGCGTCGCGGGGCGTCGAGACGCGCCACGCCGACCTTCGCTACGCCAACGGATTCGCGGTGCGGACGGCCGAAGTGCGAGCGCTGCCAAAGCCCGCCAAATCCCCATCGCGCCCGACTGCGCGCACGGAAAAGAAACAATGATCGCCACCCGCGCGCGCGACACCCGCAACCTCCTCGTCGCCCTCGACATCGGCACCTCCAAGATCGTGACGCTCGTCGCCGAGATCACGCCCGAGGACACGCTGAGCCTCATCGGCATGGGAAGCCACCCGTCGCGCGGGCTGAAGAAGGGTGTCGTCGTGAACATCGAGTCCACGGTGAACGCGATCCAGCGCTCCCTCGAGGAGGCCGAGCTCATGGCCGACGCGAAGATCAAGGAAGTGCTCACCGGGATCGCGGGAAGCCACATCAAGAGCTTCAACTCGCACGGCATGGTCGCCATCAAGGACAAGGAAGTGCAGCAGTACGACATCGACCGGGTGATCGAGACGGCCCGCGCCGTGAACATCCCGATGGAACAACAGGTCCTCCACATCCTCGAGCAGGAATTCATCATCGACGGGCAGGGCGGCGTGCGCCAGCCCCTCGGCATGAGCGGCATGCGCCTCGAGGTGAAGGTGCACATCGTCACCGGCGCCGTGTCGGCCGCGCAGAACATCATGAAGTGCGTGCGCCGCTGCGGGCTGGAGGTGCGCGACCTCATGCTGCAACCCCTCGCTTCCGCCGACGCGGTCCTCCTCGACGACGAGCGCGACCTGGGCGTGTGCCTCGTCGACATCGGCGGCGGCACCACCGACATCGCGGTCTTCACCGACGGCGCGATCAAGCACACGTCGGTCATCCCGATCGCGGGCGACCAGATCACCAACGACATCGCGATGGCGTTGCGCACGCCGACCAAGGACGCCGAGGAGCTGAAGATCGCGCACGGCGTGGCGCTGCGCCAGCTGGCGAGCGCGAGCGACATGATCGAGGTGCCCGGCGTGGGAGAGCGCGGTCCGCGCGAGCTCTCGCGCCAGACGCTCGCGGAAGTGATCGAGCCGCGCGTCGAGGAGCTCTATTCGCTGATCCAGCGGGAATTGCGATCGTCGGGCCTCGAGGAGCTGCTCTCGTCGGGGATCGTGATCACCGGAGGATCGGCCCTGATGAAGGGCATGGTCGAGCTCGGCGAGGAGGTCTTCCACATGCCGGTGCGCGTGGGCCTGCCGCAGTACAGCGGAGCGCTCGCCGAAGTCGTCCGCAATCCGCGCTACGCCACGGCGATGGGCCTGCTCATGGCCGGCATCGACCAGGTGAAGCGCGATCGCCACGCGAAGATGCAGGGCGCGGGATTCAAGGAAGTGCTGGAGAAGATGAAGGGTTGGTTCAAGGGGAATTTCTGACTTGGGGCGGGACAGTCGCACACAACAAAGGAGACGATGATGATCGAGCTGTTGGAAACTACGACACCGGATGCGGTGATCAAGGTGGTGGGCGTGGGAGGCTGCGGCGGCAACGCGGTCGACCACATGATCAACAACGGAGTGCAGGGCGTGGAGTTCATCACCATGAACACCGACGCGCAGGCGCTCAAGAGGAACCTCGCCAAGACGACGCTGCAGCTCGGCACCACCGTCACGAAGGGGCTGGGCGCGGGCGCGAATCCCGAGGTGGGGAGGCTCGCCGCCGAGGAGGACCGCGAGCGCATCATCGAGATGGTGACCGGCGCGGACATGCTCTTCATCACCGCGGGCATGGGCGGCGGCACGGGAACGGGCGCGGCGCCCGTGGTCGCCGAGATCGCGCGCGAGATGGGCATCCTCACGGTCGCGGTCGTGACCAAGCCCTTCGCGTTCGAGGGCAAGCGCCAGAAGGTCGCCGCGGTGGGAATCGACCAGCTGAAGCAGCACGTCGATTCGCTCATCATCATCCCCAACGATCGCCTCATGCAGGTCCTCGGGGAGGATGTGACCTACGAAGACGCATTCCGCGCCTCGAACGACGTGCTGAACGGCGCCGTCGCGGGCATAGCGGAAGTCATCAACTGCCCCGGCATGGTGAACGTCGATTTCGCCGACGTGCGCACCGTCATGAGCGAGAACGGGGTCGCGATGATGGGCTCGGCCACGGCGTCCGGACCCGAGAGGGCGCAGATGGCGGCCGAACAAGCCGTGCATTCGCCGCTCCTCGAGGATATTCATCTTTCGGGCGCGAGGGGTGTGCTGGTGAACATCACCGCGAGCCACACGATGAAGCTGAAGGAAGTCCACGAGGTGATGAACACCATCCGCTCGTTCACCGCCGAGGACGCGACCGTGATCTACGGAAGCGTCGTCGACGAGGCGATCGGCGACGCGCTGCGCGTGACGATCGTCGCGACGGGACTGGGCGGCCAGGCCGCGCAACGCACTCAGCCGATGATGCAGATGGTGCAGCGCACCGGCACGGACGACGCTTCGGCGGTGAACTACGAGGAGCTCGACCAGCCTACGGCGTTGCGGCGCCGCCGCGACGTGACGGTCGAGGCGATGCGGCACTCGGGAGTCGACATGCTCGACATCCCGGCGTTCTTGCGCAAGCAGGCGGATTAGGACGTCGTCCCCGCGAAGGCGGGGACCCAGCCTGGATTCCCGCCTTCGCGGGAACGACGTGCATCGCCGGCGAGTCTCCCGCCGGCGATGCGGCATCGACTTCAGCGGGCCCGCACCTTGGGCCCGCCTTTCATTGATG
>JADGRS010000160.1 GCA_017880705.1 Burkholderiales bacterium | reverse complement strand
TGGAAATGCCGCGCGAGCACCACCTCCGCGGGGGTGGCAGGGTCGTACCAGCACGGGTTGGTGGAGCCCACCTTGAAGGATTCCTCTTCCCCCATCATCCCGTCCAGGTTGTCGTAGCCGACTGCGGCATAGGTCTTCCCGTCCAGCACGTGGCGGAACGCGTACTCCGGCGTGTAGGTCGTCTTCGCGTTCCCGAAGCGCCCGAGGCCCGCGCTGAACGTGTTGGTGAGCACCCTATACGAGGTGACGCTGCATTGCGCCGGTTGATAGACGTGGAAGGCGCGATAATCGCGAATGCCCTGCCGTGCGAAGAAGGCGATGCCGGCCGCTCCGATGAGAAAGAAGATCGCAAAAATGAACCAGGCGCGGCGAGCGGGATCGCGGCCGGGCGGCTGACTCGGTGAGGGTCGTTGGGCCATGAGTCGGATAATCTACGCGCTAATATTGAACCACGAGTCATGCGAGGAGAGGCGATGAACCCGGTCTGGCGCGCGGAAGCTGCATTCGTCCTGGCGATCGCCGGTTGCGCCGCGGCCCCTCCCGTTGAATCCCCGCCGGCAGCGATTGCGCCCGCAACGGCGAAGCAGGCCAGCGCCTCCGCGCCGCCGTCGAAGCCCGCGAGCCAGCCCGCAGACGCCAAGGCGCCCGCAAAGGCTTCACCGGCCCCGCCCAAGGCGCTCGCCCTTGCCAAGCCGCAAGTCTCACCTTCCATCGCCCCCAAGGCGGAGGCCGCGCCCGCGCTCGACATCAAGTCTCTCGAGGAACAACTCAAGGAGACCAAGGCCATCGGCGTGATGACGAAGCTCTCGCTGAAGAACCAGGTCGATGACCTTCTGCAGAGGTTTCGTGATTTCTACGAGGGCCGCCTCAAGACGACGCTTGCGGAGCTTCGGCAACCGTACGAATTGCTTCTCATGAAAGTGATTGCGCTTCTGCAGGATGCGGACGCGCCTCTTGCGAGTGCGATCCACCGGTCGCGAGAAGCCATCTGGGCCGTGCTATCCGATCGCGACAAGTTTTCCAAGCTGGCATGAGGAGACGTGAAATGAGAAGGCGCTTCGGGATGCTCTTGCTGCTCGTTCTTGCAACGACGCTCGCTGCCACGGCGGCGCTCGCCGCCGACGATCCCAAGCAGCGGCAGGATCTTGCCGCGGTGATCGCCCTCCAGGGATTGCCGTGCGGTGAAGTGGTCAGCTACGTCGTGAAGGGCGACAACGACTATGTCGCCTCTTGCAAGGATGGGAATCGATATCGTGTCTTCGTAAATCCAGAGGGCCGCGTCGTCGTCCAGAAACAATAGCGGCCCTCATCGCGACGATAACCGATCGCGGAATCAGTCGGCGGCGCCCTCGACCAGTCGCGGTGCCGCGACCGGATCGAAATCCGACCAGCCTCCGTCGCGCCATACGCCATCGGCCATTTCGATGTCCGCCGCGCCTTCCGCGCGCAAAGTGGCGATCACGCGCTTTTCGTTCGCCGGTTCGGCAATGCGCACCGACAACATGATGCCCGCGCGGCGTTCTTCCGAATGCGCCTTGTCATCGTGAGCACCGAGCCCCGCCATCGCGCCGACCATCGAACCGGCATAGGCGCCAACCGCGGCCGCAGCCACCGCCACCACGGGCCCGCCCAACGCGCCGATCGCGCCTGCCGCGAGCCCGGCGGAAACGGCCGTGGCCGCAGACGTCTTGCCGGCGCCTGCGGCGCTGGGATCCTCATCCTCGTCCCCACCCATCATGAGAGTGCCGTGCTGCCCGGGAGGATTGTTGTGAAAAATGGAGATGTCGGTCGAGTCGATATAGGACATCGATGCCGCGGCGGCATCCGCCTCGCCTACGGTCTGAAATCGTGCTGCGATGATTCGCTCCATTGCATGACCCTTTGGTTTGTCGCGCTACCGACGCGCGAGACGACCGAGCAGATAGCCGATGACGAGCGCGCCGGCGACGATGGTGATCGGGCGTGCGCGTATCGAAGCGGGAACGGCCGACACCCACGCCGCGGCGGATGATGCCGCGTCGGCGGCGGTGTTGAGGGCGCGGTGCGCCCTTCCGCTCGCGCGGTCGACCTGCGCCGCGGCCCTGTCGGCGATGCGGTCAAGCTGCGCCGTGGCCTTGTCGGCGATCTTGTCGGTTGCCTGGTGCGCTGCCCGCACTGCGTCTTCAACCTTCGCGCCTATTGAATTGGCAACGCCGCCGCCGTCCGCGAGACTGCTACTGATTGGAAGCTCTCGATCCATCGCAGCGCCTTTCAATGAAAGTACTTTCCCATGACCGATGCTCCTGTCAGGTCGATCGGATCGAAGCGCAATCCGCACGACTCGAAGCATAGATAGGAAGGCGGCCTGCGTCTGTGCGATGGCGTACCGAGGCCAACGGGCCTCTGTTCGACAACGCACAGAACTTCGCCGGCCCCCCGCCTATGCTTCAAATCGAGCGGTGAACCCCCTCAAAGGAGAATTCGATGAGAACGATTGCAATCGCAGTGGGCTCGCTGGTAATCGCGGCATCGGCGCCCGCGTTCGCGCAGGACTATGGCCGCAACGAAGCGTTCCGCGCCGTCGCCGACCAGGAGAAGGAATGCTGGAACTCCGGCGCGGGGCACTACGAGCGCGTGCGCCACGGCGAGCGCCAGGGAGACCTCGAATTCAACCGTTGCCGCTACGTCGGCGAGGTACCGCGCGATGCGAAAAGGTGGAGCTCCGGGAGCCAGGAATGCTGGAATCCGCACGCGCAACACTTCGAGGCCGTGCGTTCAGGCGAGCGCCAGGATGATCTGGATTTTTCCCGCTGCCGGAACACTCGCGACGCGAACAGACGCGTGGCGGCCAAGGAGTGCTGGAACCGGGGAGCGGGCCACTACGAGGCCGTGCGGCCCGGTGAGCGGCAGGACGACCTGGATTTCTCGCGCTGCCGATAAGGTCCGAGAGCCAAATCCTCCAGCAGCTACAAGTAGCGGCACAACCACTTTCTGAAGTGAGGCGGGGTGACCTGCCTGGAGATTCAGTGCCGCCGCGAGCCACCACCAGAACGCGAATGCGACGGAATGGAAGGTATCGAGTGCGACGCAGGCGCCGGCCTGAAGGCATGCGAAGCCTCGCGTCCGCCACCACCGCGTTCATCGCGACGCTCGCCGCCGCCGCGATACGGCGCCACATGGTAGCCCGGTCCCCAGCCGCCATAGACCGCACCGTAGGGCTCGTAGTAGTCGACCCCGAGCCCGATGGCCACGCCTCCGTCTTCGTATCCCCCTCCGACGGGGACGACGCAGCCGGCCAGGATGACCGCGAACAGACCCGCCGCAGTGACGACTGCCGACCAGCGCGCGCGCGAGATATTCATTTGGTCACCTCTTTGCTCTGGGCGTCCGTCCATTCGAGCAGCCCGAACGGCGCTCCCATGGGATCGGCGACGAGCGCGACCTTGCCGCCATGGCGATCGACACGCGGCTCGACCAACACGCGGCCCCCGAGCGCGACGGCCTTCGCGGACGTCTTCACCGCATCGTCGACGCGAACGTAGTTGAGCCAATGCGGATGCATGTTGGGCCGGCTCGCGGGCAGCGAATTCAGGCTCGCGCGGGCATAGTTGTCGGTGGCGAGCATGAGATGCCGGAAGCCCGGGTCCGCTGGAAGATCGAACACCTCGTAGTCGAACATCGCCTGGTAGAAGGCGGCGTCGGTATCCGGATCGCTCGTGATGAGCGAGCTCCATATCCATTCACCGGGATCCGCCAGCTCATCGGGCGGATCGCCGCTGCTGGAAGCGAGCACCGCGAAAGTCGCCCCCTGCGGATCCGCGAAGATCGCTTCGCGGCCACGTTGCGGGATGGTGTGCGGCTCGAACAGCACCTTCGCGCCATTTTTCAACGCGGCGGTCTTCGCCGCGTCGACATCGCGCACGGCGATGAAGGTGACCCAGGCGGGCTGCCGCTGCTCCCCCGCCCGCACCTCCCGGTGAACCATCCCCGCGACAGTGTGACCGTCGAGCAATGCCTCGGCGTACTTGATCGTGCCTGCCTGCGTGTCGCGAAACGTCCAGCCGAACAATCCCCCGTAGAACTTCTCGGCGGCGCCGAGGTCCGGCGTCACCAGCTCGACGAAGATCACCTTGCCGACGTGACGCTCCACGCTGGCGGGTTCGACGATCGGCGGCAGTTGCAGCGGCGCGGCCGCGACTGTTGCCGCACCGGGAAACGAGAAAAGCGCGGCGAGCAGCGCTTGCCAGGCGAAATTCGAGCTGCGGAAAGAACGCATTTAAGTCTCCACGGGTAGTGCCGATGGGGATTCGACCGTGTCGACGGGGTTCCGTTCAAGAAGTGGATAAGCCTGGGCGCTCCTTGCCCTCCTTCTTGAATTCGAGGCCTAGGTCACCGATTGCCGCGATCGAAACTCCGCGCGATCCCATTCGCGCGTGCGCAGCACTTCCGCGATCCGCGCGGCCGCATCCCACAGATCCACGTAGCGAAGGTAGAGCGGCGCGAAGCCGAAGCGCATCAGGTCGGGAGGACGGCAATCGCCGACGACGCCGCTTCGAATCAACGCCTGCATCACGGGATAGCTGGCCTCGTGCCGATATGAGAGATGGCTTCCGCGCCACGCGCCCTCGCGAGAGCTCACCAGCTCGAGCCCGAATCCCGCGCAATGCCGATCCATCAGCTCGATGAACACGTCGCACAGCGCGATGGATTTGCGGCGGATCGCTTCCATCGGCGCCTCGAGGATCAATTCCACGCTTGCTTCGAGCGCGGCCATGGCGATGACGGGCGGCGTTCCGCTGAGATAACGCGAGATTCCCGCGGCGGGCTCGTATCCCGGGAGGAATTCGAAGGGCCGCGCATCGCCCATCCACCCTGAGATCGGTTGCGTGAAGCGCTCGTGGAGACGGCGCGCGACGTAGATGAAGGCCGGAGCGCCGGGGCCGCCGTTCAGGTGCTTGTAGCCGCATCCCACCGCGAAATCGGCGTCGCATGCATTCAGCGTAATCGGCACGATGCCCGCGGAGTGCGAGAGATCCCAGACGATGATGGCGCCCGCCTTGTGCGCGGCGGCCGTCACGCGGCGCATGTCGTACATGCGCGAGGTCGTGTAGTGGATGTGCGTGAGGAGGAGGACGCCCACCTCCGCGCCGCGCGTGGCGAGGGCTGCTTCCAGCGCCTCCTCGGTGCCATCGACCAGGAGCAATTCGAGATCGCCTCCGAGCTGCTCGATCACGCCCTGCATCACGTAGAGGTCCGTGGGGAAATTCGTCTTCTCGGAAACGATCAGGCGGCGGGCGGGATTCACGCGCAAGGCGACTGACAACGCCTTGAAGAGGTTCACCGAGGTCGAGTCGGCCGCGACGACCTCGCCCTTCGCGGCGCCGATCAACGCGGCGATCTTGTCGCCCGTGCGCTGCGGCATGGAGATCCAGTCGGCGGCGTTCCAGCTCTTGATCAGGTCGCGGCCCCATTCGCGCTCGACCACGCCGGCGATGCGCTCACGCGCCCGGCGAGGAAGCGCGCCGAGCGAATTGCCGTCGAGATAGATGACGTCGGGGGGAAGCTCGAATTGCGCGCGGAATTCGCGCAGCTCGTCGGCGCTGTCGAGGGCTTCGAGGTCCTGGCGGTTTTCGATCATATGTGCGTAGCCGTACAGATCAGCGGTCTCGAGAGGGATTAAATCCCGTCACTGGCGGAGCACGCATGGGCGGAGTCCTTCTGGTGTCATCGCATTATGCCGTCGAGGCCGCCGGGCGCTTCAACCGCCCCCGCCACCGCGACTGCGGTCAAACTACCGTAGAATTCCGACCCTATGATCGGCCCAGGGAGCACTCGGACGCTCGACGAGAGCCACGTCGCGATAAAGGTCTGGGATTTGCCCGTCCGCCTTTTCCACTGGGTCCTCGTCCTGTTGCTGATCGTTCAACTGGTGACGGGCCAGATCGGCGGGGACTTGATGCCATGGCATCTCTACTCCGGATACTGCGTGCTGGTGCTGATGATATTTCGCATCCTCTGGGGATTCGCGGGCGGCACGCACGCGCGCTTCGCGAGCTTTCTCGCGGGCCCGGCGGCGACCCTGCGTTTCGCGAAGCGGCTGTTCTCGCGCGAGGCGGTGCCGCAGG
The DNA here is from genome assembly GCA_017880705.1 of Burkholderiales bacterium. GTDB lineage: Bacteria > Pseudomonadota > Gammaproteobacteria > Burkholderiales > Usitatibacteraceae > Usitatibacter. The sequence continues at coordinate 971 of JADGRS010000160.1, read as the reverse complement.
TGGGCCACAACCCGCTCGGCGGCTGGATGGTGATCGCGATGCTCGTGTCCCTCACGCTCCAGGCGGCATCGGGCTTGTTCGCGAACGACGGCGCCGCGGCCGAAGGGCCCCTTGCGGCGAAGGTATCGCTCGAGGACTCGAATTTCCTGTCGGAATTCCATCGCTGGAATCTCAAGATCCTGCTCCTGCTCGCAGGCGTGCACATCGCGGCCGTGATCTTCCACTGGGTCGTGAAGAAGGACAATCTCGTCGGCGCGATGTTCACCGGGGTGAAGCACGTCCCCGAGGCCGCGGTGCGCGAGCGGCGCGAGGGCCAGCGTGGCACGCCGCCCCGCAGGGCGCCCTCGCGGGAAGCCGCGTCCGCGCAATTCGCCAGCCCCTGGCGGGCCCTCGTCCTGCTGGCGGTGGCCGTTGCCGTGGTGGACATGCTGGTCAGGCGATAAGGCTCGCGTTTATTCCATCTCGCGCCATGACAAGCGCAAGACGGGGAGCCGGCCGAATGTGATGTAGTTCATAAAGCGCTCGTGCGAGGGCGCGTAGCTTCGCACTGCATCGGATTCACTCGATGCGGTGAGGCGCAGGAAGGGAGGAGCGACATGCATCGATGGCTGCGATTCGGGCGCACGGCCGCGCGCACCTGCGCGCCATTGCTGCTCCTGGCCATCGGCCTCTTCCCGCCCCAGGCGGCGCTGGCGATCCCGCCGGAAGCGCAATACGTCGGCGAGAAGGTCTGCGTCAAGTGCCATGACGTGGAGGCCAAGCACTTCGGCCACACGCAGCACGCCAAGGTCTTCCGGCAGAACCCGAAGAACGAGCTCGAAGCGCGGGTGTGCGAAGCCTGCCACGGCCCCGGCTCGCTGCACGTGCCGCGCGACGACCACAAGAACCGCGACTTCCTGATCGGCTTTACGAAGGAGTGGGGCTCGCCGGTCGAAGTGCAGAACGGCGTGTGCCTCACCTGCCACAAGGGC
>JADGRS010000159.1 GCA_017880705.1 Burkholderiales bacterium | reverse complement strand
GTGCCGGCCGATGTCGTCGCCGCCGGCAGCCGTGAACATGTTCGACAGCACGACGACGCCCGTTTGCTGCTTCGGGTCGAAACCGATGAACGAGCGGTAGCCGCCCGTCCCACCGCTGTGCCAGACGATCTGCCGCTCTCCGCTCGTACTCACGTGCCATCCAAGAGCGATCTCGAGTCCGGGCGTGCCGGCCGGCCGCCGCGTCTCGAGCATCAGCGCCACCGCCGGCGCGAGCTGCGTGCGGGTGATGCCGAGGGCCGCGGAGAGAAATGTCAGAAGATCGTCTGCCGTCGAGCGGAGCGCGCCGGCGCCGGCGAGCGTTGGAAGATCCCAGTTCGGAACGCGCTGTCGCTCCTTGTCGTGGCCGGGCGCAAGCCTCTTCCCGAGATTGTCATCGAGCGTAATCGCTGTGCTGCTCATGGAAAGCGGACCGGTGATGCGCTTCCTGACGAGCGTTCCGTAATCCGTTCCGGCGCGCAACGCCAGGACATGGCCCAACAACCCGCCGCCCAGGTTCGAATACTCGTACATCGAACCGGGGTCGCGCGGCAGCGCGTACGAGCTAACGAATGCGTACATCTGCTGCACGGTGTAGTCGGCGTAGGGGTTCGACGCGTCTTTCGGATTCATGTTGAGCGGCAAACGTGGAAGTCCGGACGTGTGCGTCGCGAGGTCGGCGAGGGTGATCTTCCTGCCGTTCCGCTCGGGTACCTTGACGGAGCTCGGAAGGTATTTCGCAACCGGATCGTCGAGTGAGACCTCGCCACGCTTCACGGCGTCCGCGAGCAGAAGAGACGTGAACACCTTTGTCACCGACCCGATCTCGAAGAGCGTGTCGCCGTCGACCGGCCGGTTGTCCTGGTCGAACGTGCCGTGCGCGATGATCCTGCGGCCGTTGCTGTCGATCAATCCAACGACGATCCCGACGCCCCGATGCTGCACGTCGATCCGGTTCGTGAGGATCGCGCGGACCTCGTCGTTGGCAGGCAGTTCCGCACCCTGCGCGGAGCAAGTGATGAGTACGAATCCGAGGACAAATAGCGAGCGTTTCATTTTTTCTCCATCTCGCCGTCGATATGGATCCGCAAGTCGAAATTCGAATGATCAAATTCAGCATGCCAGTTCGCGGACCATGCGGGGCGCTTCGCCAAAACCTTCATATCGATCGATGTGAATTTCATCCAGTCGGTCGGCTGATCGCACTCTGGGTCACATCCTTCTGCCTGGTCGCCTTTGACGAGCGCAATCATGCAAAGGGCAATCGCCGGTCGAGCGGGAGTACGCACAGAATCTCCAAGTTGTTGAGCTAGAGGGCCAAATCGCTTGGTTCGTAGGGGCAATCGTTACCCATTAGCGTCAATCACTTACAGCGCTTGCCACCAATCATTCCCAATCACAGCCAACGTCAGCATACGACCCCAAGCGGACATTTATTACGTACTTCTGGGCGATCAGCCGACAACAAAATCAAATCCCGCCGAAGCGGGGTCTGATTTAAGCCCCTGATCGCCGCCGTACTGCCGCGTACAGCGTCCGCTCGCGCGCTTCGCGCCTTGAGAGGTCGTGTGCATCAACACCAAAAGCCCAACGGAAAAAGGGCCTCCGTCTGGAGGCCCTTTTCGATTCACGACCGACTGTGATCAGGGTTTGGACTTGAACTCGTAACCGCGGCGGACGGACTTGCTATAGCGGTTCCAGTTGTCCTTGTCGGCCGACGTCGACCAGTCCTTCTGCAGCGTCTGTTCCAGCCGATCGTCCCAGGCCGGGTAGTCTTTGCCGTAGTGCTGCCGGGCGCCGTATCCGAAGCGGAAGGCCGGCTCGTGTTCCTCGAAGTTCGGCACGCTGGGAGGCGGGATGATCTGCTTGCCGGCCGCTTGCTTCACCGTATCGGGGACGTCCTGCTTCAGATTGGGGGGGTTGCCGCCGAAGTCATGCTTGGTCTGGTCCCAATCCCGGCGGAAGGCCGCCTTCACATTATCCCAGGCCGAGTCGTTGTCCTTGCTCCACCAGGCGGCGTTATAGCGATTGCCTTCCATGATTGATGATCTCCTTCATAGGGTGAGGGCTTGAGAATGGAACGATAGGAAATTCAATAAACTGCTAGTGCACAAACAATGCAATCAGAATGATGATGGGGATGGGAACGCTGCGCTTGCATGGGCCCGCGTGTTGACGGGGTAGACACCTGGCAGGGCGCTTCCGCGCCCGAATTCGTCAGCAACAGTTGCATCAGAAAGAGCCATGATGAATCCAGAGCGTTGAGTGGGGAAACTATAGCGGGAGGCGCCGCCACGCGTCAGTCTGCCAGCGCACATAGGCGTGAATAAATTGCCGCGTCAGGCGGCTAGCAGCATCGGCAGCGGCCGTCGTATCTCTTTACCGCTTGTGGCCGAAAGTAGACACTCACGAATGACCGCTTGTGGCCGAAAGCAGACGTTGAGTCGTAGATGTTGTTCGCCTCGGCCCAAATGAAAACGCCCTGTCTTTCGACAAGGCGTTGATTGTCTGGCGCGCCCGGCAGGATTCGAACCCACGACCCCCTGGTTCGTAGCCAGGTACTCTATCCATCTGAGCTACGGGCGCTAAGAGGTCGAATTATAGCGATTTTCCCGCGGAATTCCCAGAGGGAAATTGGTGTCAGGTACGAATTTCGCTCGCCGAAATTCGTACCTGACACCAATTTCCTACCAGCCGGCGAATCGATCCCACGTTTGCGTGACGCGGCCCGCGTCGATCACGCGATACCGCGAGTGCTGCGCGGCGGTCGCGCACGCGTGGTTCGGCAGCACGCGCAAGAGCTTCCCGATGGGATAGCGATCGAAGTCGATGGCGCCGCCGTCGCGCCGCGCGACGATGCCGTGCTCCTGGTTCGACTCGACCACGATGAGGTCTTCGAGCGGCCGACCCTCGACGCCGCAGACCAGGCCGTAGCCCTGGTCGACCTTCTGGCTCGCGGTGCCGCGATCGCGCGAGAGCGCCATCCATCCGGCATCGGTGATGAGCCAGTTCTTCTCGCGCTGGTGGCCGATGACACTCGCGAGGACCGAGATGGCGATGTCGTCCAGCTCGCACACGCCGAGCCCCGCCATCACGAGGTCATGAAACATGTAGACGCCGGTACGCACCTCGGTCACGCCGGCGAACGATTCGGCGAAGGTCGCGGTCGGCGTCGAGCCCACGCTGACGACAGGCGACGGATGGCCCCTTGCGCGCAGCGCCGCGGCCGAGCTCACCACCGCCTCGCGCTCGCGCGCCGCCACCGCGCGAATGGCATCGGTCGTCGCGCAATTGTACGAGTCCCCCGCGTGAGTCATCACGCCGCGAAGCGAATCGCCCAGCACTTCCGCCACCTCGAGAAGCGCCTTGTCCCCGGGCGCGATTCCCGCGCGATGGCCGTCGCTGTCGATCTCCACGAGCGTCGGAATGCGTACGCCCGCCTTGTCGCACGCCTGCATCAGCGCCCGCGCGCCCTCGACGCTGTCGACGATCGTGCTGATGTTGGCGCCGCGGCGCGTGAGCTCGGCGACGCGCGCGACTTTCGCGGGCACCATCCCCACCGCGTAGAGAATGTCGCGGAAGCCGCGGCCGAAGAAGTGCTCCGCCTCGCGCAGTGTCGAGACGGTAATAGCCCCGGTCGCGGCGTCGAGCGCGGTCTGCGTCACCTCCACGCTCTTCGCCGTCTTCACGTGCGGCCGCAGGGCGACGTTGTGGGAGCGCAAGCGCTCGCGCATGCGCAGGCAATTGCGCTCGAGCTTCTCGCGATCGAGGAGGAGCGCCGGCGTGTCGATGTCTTCGAGCATCGCGGAACTATAAACGAGGGTAGTGTCTCAGTTTACTCTGAGGTCTCTTGACGAGATCTCGTAGATTCACTGAGGTTTCCGCTTGCACGCATGCCGCAACCGGCTACGTTGCGCAGGCCCGGGCCCACTCCGGCCCGGTTCAGGATGTTCCGCGCGGCATTCAGGTCTCGGTCGACCGACAGTCCGCAATGCGGACATTGATGCTGCCGATCGCCGAGTTCCTTTGGCACTCTTGCGCCACAGTCGGAACAATCCTGACTCGTGTTACGGGGATCCACCTCGATCAGCCGGGTACCAGCCTTTGCAGCTTTGTACCTCAGGAACGAGATGAACTTGGCCCACGAAGCGTCGTGGACATCCTTTGCAAGGCTGCTACGCGCGAGCCCCCTAACTTGGAGGGCTTCGATCGCAATCACGTCGTAGTCGCGTACGAGGCGAGCGCTCGCCTGATGCAGGTGGTTGGCGCGACGGCGAACCGTTGCCGCATGGCACCGCCGCACTGCAATGCGCGCTTTACCACGGCCTCTGGAGCCGCGTTTCTTCCGCGCGAGCGCGCGCTGCGCGGTTCGCAGGTGACGTTCCGCCAAGCGGGCGGCCTTGAGGCTGGGAATCACCGCGCCGTCGGAGAGTGCGGCGAAGGTCGTGATCCCGAGATCCACGCCGACCACACGCTCACCCCTGCGTAAGGATGGTGTCGGTATCTCGGCGGCAAGACCCACCGTCCACCCCTTTACGTCGCGCCGAAAAACGCAGCTCTTCAGGACGGCGTCCGCGGGCATTGGCCGATGCACATGTATCCGAAGCGCTCGCGGCATGCCTTTGAATCGGAGCTTTCCCGCGTGCATCGAGATTCCACTGAGCTCGCGAAATCCGAAGCTATCGAACCAGCCCTTGCCGCGGAAGCGTGGAAAGCCCGGCTTGCCGCTGCTCTTCACCCGTCGAAAGAACCCTTTGTATGCCTCATCCAGGCGTTTCAGCGTCGCACGCTGAAGGGCTACGGGCAGGGCGGACGCTTCCGGATCCTCATGTCGCCACTCGGTGAGCGCCTTCGACTGGTCGAAATAGGTGCGAGTCACGTGCGCCTTTCGATAGGCGTCGATCCGCTCCTCCAGCGCCGCGTTGTAGAGCTGGCGCTGCGACTCGAGGATCGCCTCGAGCGCTCGATACTGCCGCTTCGTGGGCAACAACCGGTAACGGTAGGTAAGGATCACGGAAATGGCCTGGCGCTGTGATTCGATTAACATAGCGCGCGCCAGGCTCACGGGATGAGCCTCCGCGACCTGCTAGAGACCCTCGAGTCAAGACATCGCGGATTCACACCGCAACACTACGTAAGCGAGCGGCGACCTGCGAGCGGAACTGCGATCGGAAGAGCTTTTCGCCGCCTTGTGCGGGATGGCGGATGTAGCCCGCGCATTCGACGCCGCCCCAACGCGCGAGGGCATCCTCGGCGACCTTGCCGACGGCGAAGACCTCGAGCTTGCGCGTGAAGCATCGCAGCAAAGCGTCGAAGGCGCGCCGTCCTTCCGCGACCTCACCCAGGCGCGGCTTGCGGTTGCTCGACGGCCCGCACGGGCCGGAAGCGGCATCGCCACCGTCGGCGCGATACGGGTGCCACGGAAATGCGTTCCACAGCACGATTTCGAAGGGACGGCCCACGCGCTCGATCTCGCTCCAGATCACCGCGGCGCTGCGCTCGCGCTGCGGCTTCGCCTCGGCGTCATGGCTTGTCGGCGTGAGCTTGGGGCGCGCGACGAGCTCCGGCTTGTGAACGAGCTCCGTCTCGGAGCAGAACGCGATCCCCGTGAAGCGGCAGCCGCGGTGGCTCGGCGCTTCGCCCAGGAGCATCACGCGCGCCTCGCTGCGGCGCGACTCGATGTAGGCCTGCATGTTCTCGCGGCGAATTCCCGGCGTGTCGCGCCGCGGTTTGCCATCGCGCTCGTCGTGATCACGCCATGGATTGAAAACGCAAAGCGGCTCGGAAGGTCCCTTCTCGAGGATGGCGAGGAAATCTCGAAGCGCAGTGGCGGACACGTGGGGAAGCCGGGCTCGTCCCGGATGATTGGGTTAAATTGCTGGAGGCGGGTTGCGGACCTGCGGGGACATTACATGAATTGCTCGCGAACATTCGGCGGAATTGCGCTTGCGATGGCGCTCTGCAGTGCGATGGCGTTCGCACAGCCGGCGAACTCGCCTCGTGCTCCCGCGGCGGGGACCGAGGACGAAGCATTCCGCAACGAGGCAGCGGCGCAATACCGCAAGATCGTCGCGGGCCTGTCCGCCCGAGGCCAGCTCGACGACGACGAGGTCACGCTCGAGCGGGTACGCCGAATCTCCAGGGGACTGATCGTCGCTGCCGCGGAAGTGCGCCCCGAGACGGGAACGTGGTCATGGGAAGTCCACGTGACAAGCGATCGCTCCAAGGGCGCGTTCTGCATGGCCGGGGGCAAGGTCCTCGTCGGCAGCGCACTCGTCAAGCGTCTCGACCTCGACGATGGCGAGCTGGCGATGCTGCTGGGACACGAGATCGCGCACGCGGTGGCTTACCATCGTCGCGAAGCCACTCGTTCGTCGATGGATGCGGACGTCGCCCAGGAAATCCGCCGGGCCGAGATCGCCGTCATGCAGGAAAACGAGGCGGACCGGATCGGCATGGGCCTCGCCTATCGCGCCGGGTGGCCGGCAACGAGCCTCGTGAGCTTCTACGACAAGCTCGCGACGCAGGAAGGGCCGCGGACATTCAACTCGAGCCATCCCTCGGCACAGTCGCGAGCGGCCATGGCGAGGACGATTGCGCAGCAGCTCGACAAGCAGCCGCGGTAGCGAATAAAAATGCCCGGAAAACGCCTTGCGGCGTCCCCCGGGCAAGAGGAGAAGCAGGCCTGCTGATGGGGTCTAGAACCGCGTGCGCAAGCCGACGCCCACCTCGACCTGGCTGTTGTGGCCGCCGGTCGTGGAAACTTTGTAGCCATCGGTGAGCTTCATGTAGTCCGTCACGAAGTAGACCTCCGAGCGCTTGTCGAAGTGGTAGAAGACGGATCCGTACATCGTCTTCTTGTCTCCGTTCGCCGTCGCCTTGACGCCCGCGGCATCGGCATAGGGCGTCAACACGAACCCGGAGCCGTTCACGCCCGCATTCACCGCGGTGATGACCTGGTAGCCGAGGTCATACTCGAGAGGGCCGCCGGGCGTGAGCTTGGTCGAGACCGTCCATGCGTGGTCCTTGCGGTTACCCACTCCGCCACCCTGCTCGGAGTCGTACTTGTAGTAGCCCGCATTCAATCTCACGAGGGGGTTCAGCACGACGTTTCCG
>JADGRS010000158.1 GCA_017880705.1 Burkholderiales bacterium | reverse complement strand
AGCTCGCGACCTACATCGGGTGGATCCTGCATGGCACGCGTGGCGGCATCGCGGCGGGAGCGCTCTTCGTGCTGCCGTCGCTCGCGATCCTCATCGCGTTGTCGTGGATCTACGTGCGCTTCGGCCACGTGCCCGCGATCGCGGCGGTGCTCTACGGCGTGAAGCCCGCGGTGGTCGCGATCGTCCTCGCGGCGGCGTGGCGGATCGGATCGCGCACCTTGCATCACGCGGTGCTGTGGGCGATCGCCGCGGCGGCGTTCTTCGCGCTCTTCGTGGGCTCCGTCCCGTTCCCGGCGGTGATCCTCGCGGCGGCCGCGATCGGAACGCTCGGAGGCCGCCTCGCGCCGCGCGTCTTCGCGATCGCCCGCCATGCGCCCGGCAAGGTGGCACCGCTCGCCGCGGTGATCGACGACGACACGCCCACGCCCGCCCACGCGCGATTCTCGGCAGGAGGTCTTGCGAAGACCCTCCTCGCCTTCCTCGCCGTCTGGGCGCTCACGCTCGCCGCGCTCACCGCGGCGTTCGGATGGCGAGGCGATTTCACGCAGATGGGATGGTTCTTCACCAAGGCGGCGCTCCTCACGTTCGGAGGCGCCTACGCGGTGCTGCCCTACGTCCTGCAGGGCGCGGTCGAAACCTACGGGTGGCTCACTGCCCCGCAGATGATCGACGGCCTCGCGCTGGGCGAGACGACGCCGGGGCCGCTCATCATGATCGTCGCCTTCGTGGGATTCGTGGGCGGCTGGTCGCGGCACGGGCTCGGAGGCGAGGCGCTATTCGCCGCGGGCGTGCTGGGTGCCTGCGTCGCGACGCTCTTCACGTTCCTGCCCTCCTTCCTCTTCATCCTCGCGGGCGGGCCTCTCGTGGAGCGAACGCGCGACGATGTGCAGCTCACTGCTTCCCTCACGGCGATCACGGCCGCGGTGGTGGGCGTGGTCGTGAACCTCGCGGTGTTCTTCGCCTGGCGCGTGCTCTGGCCGGAATCGAGCTCGGCGGCGCCCTTCGCCGGCCGCTTCGACGTGGCGAGCGCCGTCATCGCGGCGCTCGCGTTCGCGGCGCTCCTTTCGAAGAAGCTCGAGGTGATCCCCGTCATCGCCCTGAGCGGAGCCGCCGGGCTCGCCCTCTGGGTGACCGGCGTTCAGCTCGCGACGTAGGCGCCGGACTTTCCGCCGCGCTTCTCGATCACGCGGATATTCTCCATCGTCATGCCGCGATCGACGGCCTTGCACATGTCGTAGATCGTGAGGAGCCCCACGTGCACCGCGGTGAGGGCTTCCATCTCCACGCCCGTGCGCGCGGTGCATTCGACCGTCGCGCGGCACTCGATGCGCGAGGCCTTCTCGTCGATCGCGAACTCGATCGTGACCGAGGTGAGCGCCACCGGATGGCACAGCGGAATGAGCTCTGAGGTGCGCTTGGCGGCCTGGATCGCCGCGATGCGCGCGACGCCGAGCACGTCGCCTTTCTTCGCGGTGCCGGAGACCACGAGGGCGAGCGTCGCGGGCTTCATGCGGATCTCCCCGCTCGCCACGGCGACCCGGTGGGTCTCGTCCTTGCCCGCGACGTCAACCATCCGGGCGGCGCCGCGTTCGTCGAAGTGGGTCAGTTTTTCCGTCATAATGGCCGTCGCGATCGAGGCTCCAGCCCCGGCGCCATCATAGCAGCAGCTCGCCTCTCTCCCACGTGACTCTCCGCCCGCTCATCGCCTGCCTCGCCCTCGCGCTCGTGGCCATGCCCGCTCCCGCGCAGCGGCTTCCGGACCTGGGCGATGTGTCGTCGGGCTCGCTCTCGGAGCAGCAGGAGCGCACCATCGGCAACCGCATCATGCGCGACGTGCGCATCGATCCGGCGTACCTCGACGATCCGGAGATCTCCGACTACGTGTCTTCGCTCGGAGCGCGCCTGCTCTCGGTCGCCGACACACCGCGTCCGGACATCGACTACTTCGTGGTCCAGGACGATTCGATCAACGCCTTCGCGCTCGTGGGCGGGCACATCGGCGTCCACACGGCGCTCATCATGCTCACGCAGAGCGAATCGGAGCTCGCGGGAGTGCTGGCCCACGAGACCGCGCACGTGCTGCAGAAGCACCAGGCGCGCATGATCCACGGCGCGAGCCGCTCGCAATGGACCTCGCTCGCCGCGCTCGCGCTCGCGATCCTCGCCTCGCGCAGCAACAGCAGCCAGGGCGGCCAGATCACCGAGGCCGCCGTCGCCAGCGCGGGCGCGCTCTCGATGCAGAACCAGATCGACTACACGCGCGAGCACGAGCGCGAGGCCGATCGCGTGGGCCTCACGCTCCTCGATCGCGCCGGGTTCGATCCCCGCGGCATGGAAGCCTTTTTCGAACGGCTGCTGCGCTCGAACCGCGTGAACGAGCTCAAGGGAATGCCCTCCTACCTGCGCACGCACCCGCTCACCACCGAGCGCATCGCCGACATGCAGGATCGGCTGCAGGCCGTGGGCGCGAAGATGGTGCCCGACTCGTTCGACTACCGGCTCGCGCGCGCCAAGCTGCGCGCCATGAGCGGCTCCCCGTCGGAAGCCGTGACGCTCTTTCGCACGGCGCTCGAAGACCAGAGCGTGCTGCGCCCGCGCGAGGACGTCTACGGCCTCGCCTACGCGCAGCGGCGCGCGCGCGACCTGGACGGCGCGTGGAAGACGCTCGAGACGATTCGCAGCCGGCCGGCGGCCGACGCGAAGTCGCTACCAGTGTTCGGCGTGGCGGTGCCGCCCCATCCCGCGATCGAGCTCCTCGCCGGGCAGGTGAAGGCCGACATGCACAAGGAAGACGAGGCGGAGGCGATCTATCGCGCGGCGCTTCGCGACGCCCCGCACAATCGCGGCCTCGCCTATGCCTACATCGACCTGTTGCTTCGCACCGGCCGCGCCGGCGTGGCGCTCTCCGATCTCGAGGAGCGCATTCGCTACACCCCCGAGGACTGGCGCATGTACGAGCTGCAGTCGCGCGCGTTCGAGGCCGTGAAGAGGCCGATCGCGCAGCATCGCGCCCAGGCCGAAGCGTATTTCCGGCGCGGCAACCTCGCCGCCGCCGTGGACCAGCTCGAGATCGCGGTGAAGCAGACGCGCGGCAGCGATTTCTACGAGCTGTCGATCGCAGAGTCGCGGCTGCGCGACCTGCGCTCGCAGCTCGAGATCGAGAAGGCCGCCGAGAAGGCGTTGAAGATCAGTTGAAGCGCTTCGCCGCAGCGGTCCTCGCCTGTGCAAGCGCGAGCGCGTTCGCCGCCGCGCCTCCGGCCCCGGCCCTCGATCTCTTCGTGCGCGCCGACAAGGGCAACTGCATCGCGTGCCACCAATTGCCCGACGGCGCGGGGCCCGCGACGCGCGCCGACGTGGGCCCGCGCCTCGAAGGGGCGCGCATGCGCACCCTCGGAAGGAGCGCCTTGCGCCAGGCGCTCGTCGATCCGATGCGCGCCAATCCCGACACCGTCATGCCGCCCTTCGGCCGTCATCGGCTGCTCGATGCCGCGGAGATCGACCGGCTTGTCGAATTTCTCGTTGCGTTGCCGTGATCGCGCGAACGTCGAACAGCTTCCGGGGTACGTTCATCGGCGCTGCATCTGCGTTCATCTGCGTCTTCGCCTTGGGCATCGCGAATGCGGCACACGAACCCACGAAGAGCGAGATCGCCGCGCGATTGCTGCGGCAGCTTCCGGACGTGAAGCCGTCGGACTATGCGCTCGGCTCCGCGGCCTTCGATGCGGAGCTTCGCACGCGCCTCGAGGAGAACGCGAACGCGGGCGCCGATGCGGTCGCGGCCGGCCGCGCGTTGTGGACCGCGAAGTTCCGCGACGGTCGCACGCTCGCGTCGTGCTTCCCCAATGGCGGGCGGCGCATCGCGCAGAACTATCCGCAGTACGACTCGCGTTTGAAGCGCGTGGTGACGCTCGAGATGGCCGTCAACCAATGCCTCAAGACCCACGGCCAGCCGCTCTACGAGCCCGCCGACCCCGCGACGATGGGCCTGGTCATCGCGTACGTGCGCTCGCTCGCCGACGGGCAGAAGATCGCGGTGCGCGTGCCGCCGGCTGCCGAGGCGAAGTTCGCGGAGGGGAGCCGCCTCTATTTCACGCGCATGGGCCAACGCAACTTCGCCTGCGCGTCGTGCCACCTGCAGAACGCGGGCCGGCACTATGCCGAAGCCGCGCTGTCGCCCGCAATCGGCCAGGCAACGCACTGGCCGCTCATTCGCGGCGGCGCGCCGGTGACGCTGCATGCGCGCATCCGCGAATGCCTCGAGCTCATGGGCGCGGCCCCGTTCGCCGCGGGCTCCGAGGAGCTGAACCACCTCGAGTACTTCCTCGCCTACCTCTCCAACGGGCTGCCCCTCAAGGCGAACGCCTGGCGCGAGAAATAGTCAGTCCTTCGAGGCGGTCACGCAACCTTCGCCCTTGTCGTGCCGCGCGCCGGCATCGTGGGAAAGGAAATACAGGTAGCGAAGCTCCAGCGCGTGCTGCCCGGGACGAACCCAATCGTTCACCGCCTGCTGGTAGAGCTTGTCGATCTCCTGTGGGCGTCCCCGGCACGCGTGCCCGGCGACGGTGGCGAGGAACGCGTACTCCGACGCGGCGCTTCGCGTTCCATGCAGGGAGTCGAGGAGCTTCGCGCCGGTCGCCGACATCGCGTCGGGATCGCGCGCCGCCACCGCCGAGAAGAGGTCGAACCACATCCGATTCGCGGGGGACACCCGCCGCGCGCAGGCGCTGTCGCCAAGGCGCTTCCACATCGCGACCGCGGCGCTCGACGGCAGCTGCGCGCTCGCTCCCGCGGTGCTCAGAAGGTGCGGAAGGATGTCGTCGAAAGAAACGCCCACGGGGCAGGACGTTCCCCACAGGCTCACCATCTGCGCGGCGAGGTGGAAGGGATCGGAGTATTCGGCCGCATCCGCCGGCGCACGCTCGCCGAGGGACGTGTCGCGTAGCGTCCATGCCGTCACCGAGGCCGCATCGGCAAGCGCCCACGGGTACGTGTCGGGGCGCTTCGACGAAGGGCGGAACGACGCGTCGAGCATCTCGAGGAGGGGCAGCGTCGAGAGTTGCAGGTCGGTCATCGCCGTCACCCGCGCCTGGATGAAACGCGTCTGCGCGGCCTTCTGGTCGACGATCGGAAAGTAGTCGGAGTTCGCGGGCGCTCCGTAGGGCTTGAAGATCGCGTCGATCGATGCGGCGCCGCCCAGGTTCCTTCGCGCGATGGCGTCGCCATCGGCGAGCTTCAGGCGCTCGGCGTATGCCTTGATAGCCGGCCACTGCAGCACCTTCGCGTCGAATCGGCCCGGCGGGCCGCCCTTGCGCGCGATGAGCACGATATCCGAATCGATCGTCGAGTAGATCTTGAAGTCCGGGAATGTCTTCCTCACCGCGGCGAAGATGGACGCGAGCGTCGCCTCGTCCATCTCGTAGGTGTGAAGCCACTGGGCCATCACGCCGCCGTCGTTGAGCGAGACCGCGAGGCGCTTGTAGAACTCCTCGGTGAAGAGCGATGCCACTCCGCTCACCCACGGGTTCGAAGGCTCGGATACGATGATGTCGTAGCGCTCCCTGCCGCGCGCGAAATACGACTTCGCGTCGTCGATCACGATGTGGCTGCGCGGATCGGCGTAGGCCGCCTCGACCACCGGGCGGAAATTGCGCGCGCCCTCGACGATGGCGGGCTCGATCTCGATCGTGTCGAGGCGCTTCAGGTTGGGAGAGCCGAGCAGGATCGTGCTCGACATGCCCGAGCCGAATCCGATCACGGCCGCGGTGGTCGCCTCGGGGCGGTGGCCCAAGGGCAGCGTCCCGAGCAGCATCATCGTGACCTCGTCGCCGATCGGGCGGCGGCCCGCGGCCATCGAGATGGCGGCGTCGGGCTTGCCGTTGGTGCGGATCGCGCGATCCATGCCGTCGTCGAGGACGTCGATGGTCGCGGTCTTGCCGTCGCGGTGGAAGATCACGTTGACGCTGGGCGCGATGTGCGCGGCTCCGGTGCGGAATACGCCCGAAGACGAACGGCGAAGATCGATGTCGGAGAACATCGCGAGGGCGATGAAGGCCGCGAGGCCCGCGGCCACCACGCGGCGGCTTGCGCCGCGAGCGCTCGCCTCGCCCCGGAACGTTGCGATGAGGACGAGGCCCAGCGCCACGTCGATCCCCGCGCCCACGACGAGCGCGCCGTGCAATCCCAGCCCCACGATCAGCAAGTGCACGGCGACGATGACCCCGACGATCGCGCCGGCGGTGTTGACCGAATAGACGAGGCCGAGCGAACGCTCCCCTTCCGAGGAGCGCAGCAGCCGGTAGGTGATGAGCGGAAGCGTCATGCCCGCGCAGATCGTCGCGGGAAGCATCACGATCAGCGCGATCACGGTCGAGGTCAGGTTGAAGAGGATGAATCCGCCGGTGGTGCGCGACACCGCCGATAGCAGCCACGCCATCAGGTCGAACGAGCCGTTGTAGAGCACGACGGTCGCGAGCGCCGCCACGCCCATCGCGATCTGCACGATCGCGAGGAACCTCACGGGATCGCCGAGGCGATCGATGCGCGCGCGGATCCAGTATCCGCCGATCGCGAGGCCGAGGATGAAGCTCGCGAGCATGAGCTCGAATGCGTGGGTCGATGCACCCAGCACGAGGCTCAGCATGCGGATCCACACGATCTCGTAGATGAAGGACGACAGGCCCGTCAGGCAAGCCGTCGCGAGGAGGAAGCGGATGATCTGCCTCGCATCGTGCGCCCGTGCCTCGTGCCCCATCGGCATCAGCGCCAGCGGGGGCGGCGGCGATTTCGAGAGCAGGGTCGCCGCGAGCGCGAGCGCGATGTTGAGCGCGCCCGCGGCGCGCAGCGTGCCGGGCAGGCCCACCGCGGGAATCAGCAGGAACGCCGAAGCGAGCACGCCGAGCACCGCCCCGAGGCTATTCAGGAAATACAGGGACGCGATGTGGTGGCCGGGTTGCGCCGGCTCGAGCCGCAATACGGCGGAGCTCACCAGCGGGAACGTCGCGCCAAGGAGGATCGACTGGGGCGCGAGCAGCAGCGCGGCGATCACCCACTGGGCGGCGCAGAACGTGCTGCCGGGGTCGCAGGTCGCGGGCAGCACGGTGGAATAGCCCCACTCGGTCGCCG
>JADGRS010000157.1 GCA_017880705.1 Burkholderiales bacterium | reverse complement strand
ATCGTGTCGTCCTCGCCGCGCTCGTCGACGAGGGCCTCCAGCGTATCCAGCACCAGGTCGAACGCCTCCTGCTGCTTGTCGCTGCTGCTCGCGTTCTGCGGGGCGCTCGGCGCGCTCGGGGCGACTGCGGCGGCCGGCTTCTTCCCCTCGGGCTTGGGTCGGGCGGCGGGCTTCCGGGCCTTCTGCTCCCGCACCAGGTCGTCGTAGTAGATGAACTCGTCGCACGCGGCGACGAGGAGATCGGAGGTGGATTTCTTCACGCCCACGCCGATCACGGTCTTGTCGTTCTCGCGAAGCTTGCTCACCAGCGGCGAGAAATCCGAATCCCCGCTCACGATCACGAAGGTGTCGACGTGCGCCTTGGTGTAGCACAGGTCGAGCGCGTCGACCACCATGCGGATGTCGGCGGAATTCTTCCCCGACATGCGCACGTGCGGGATCTCGATCAGCTCGAACGAGGCCTGGTGCATGGGGCCCTTGAATTCCTTGTAGCGGTCCCAGTCGCAGTAGGCCTTCTTCACGACGATGCTTCCCTTGAGGAGCAGGCGCTCGAGGACCTTGCTGATGTCGAACTGCGCGTACTTCGCCTCGCGCACTCCGAGAGCCACGTTCTCGAAATCGCAAAAGACGGCCATGCTCTTGATGTCGGCGGTGGTGGTCATGCCCCTATGGTAGCGAAAGTCGCCGGATCGACGCGGTAGAAGGTGCGAAGCTCGTCGTACAACGCGGGATGCATCGCCGCCATCTCGCGCGGCTGCTCGAAGAAGACTTCCGACACGACCGCGAAGAATTCCGCCGGGCTCGAGGCTCCGTAGTGGCTGAATAGCGAGGCCTCCCCGATCGCCGCCTGCTGCTGCAGCCGCGCGAATTCCGCGAGCATCACCTGCGACCATCGCGCATACCGGTCGCGCCGGCCGAGCCACGGCGCGCCGTTGGCGTAGCCCTTCTGCTGGTCGAGCTGGTGCGCGAATTCGTGGATCACCACGTTGCGGCCGTCATCGACGATGGCGGCGCCTTCGAGCGCGTCTTCCCAGGAGACCACGACCTGGCCGTGCGTCCATGATTCTCCGGAGAGCGCCTGGCGTTGCTCCTGCAGGACGCCCGAGGGCTCGGCGCGCAACCGCTCGATGATGAAGGCGCCCGGATAGACGAGGATCTGCGTGAGGCTCGGGTAGTAGTCGGTCCTGCGGTTGAGGATGAGAAGGCACGCCTGCGCGGCGATCGTCACGCGCACCTCGTCGGAGATCTCGAGCCCGCCGCAGCCCGCGAACGACTTCTCCGCGAGGAACACCTGCATGTGCCCTTCGAGCTGGCGTCGCAGATCGCGCGGAAGAAGGCGCGCGTAGGGCACGCGCCGCTCGAGGATCTCGCGCCACTTTTCGGGGAACGGCCGGGAGCGCAACTTGGCCCTGCGCCGCTCGATGAGGAACGGCTCGGCAACGACCCACGTCGCGAATAGCGCGGCGAGGCTCGCGATGAAGAGAAGGGGCATGAAAGACTACGTGGATGCGCACAACGCGTGTTTCAAGTCCGGGCGGCGTACCATGGGCAGCGCATCACTCCAGGGGAGAAACCATGAAGATCTGTCCCATCGCCATCGCCGTCGGCTGCCCGAAGTGCGTGATGTTCAAGGTCTGTCCCGTCAAGGAGGCGCTCGGTGGCTACAAGGCGCCCGCCGAAGCTCCGGCGCCCCGGCAGGCCGCTACGAAGAAATAGCCTTGTACCGCGTCGCTAGATAGGAGCCCGGAATGAACGCGAGCTCCTTGTTGTCCACGCGGATGACGGGCCGCGTCTTCCCGACGATGGCCGTCGCGCCGGGCGGCAACGCGAGATATCCCACGGCCTGCGGCGCGTGGGCGACGATCGCCTCGTAGAGGGACACGCGCTTCAGCTGCTTCGGGTCGTTGTGATCGTGCCGCGCGTCCATGCAGCCGATGTACCAGCCCGAATCGCTTCCCTCGGGAACCTCGCGGGCCATCATCACGCTCGCGTCGCGGTGCGTGACCCGGGTGCATACGAGGCATGACTGCATGAGCGAGGGAAACGAGGGCACGTCGGTGCCGAGAACGCTCGCGACCACGTCGCGCTGCCTGCGCAGGTGCGCGAGGGTGCGCGTCACTCCAGGCTGCCATTGGATCGGCATCGACGCCATGTCGGGCTCCTCGAGGCTGAGGAGGCCGTCGGGATCCTTCACGAAGCGCGTGAGCGCCCAGCCGACCTGGAAGGTCTCGCCTTCCCGGTAGCGCTCGCCCCCCGCGACCTGCATTTCCAGGGCGTCCGAGAGCCACAGGGCATCGGCGGTGAGCGCGAGCGCGCTGTCGTACTCGAGGCGGATCTCGGGATGCCCCTGCTCGGCGCATCGCCGGGTGCAGACGGTCTTCATCCCGCCCATGATACGGGGGCCGTGCCCGGGCCTTTATGTGCGGCATCGGACAGACGAGCGATTCCGGATTGGCGATCATCGCAAGGCGCGCCATGGCCTCATCGAAACCCATCCAGATCATCCTCGCCCGGCAGCTGGCGAGCTGCCTCGCCATGCCGATCCTCCTCGTGGACACCGACGGCACGCTCATCTACTTCAACGAGCCGGCCGAGGCGATCCTGAACCAGCGCTTCGACGAGACCGGGGAGATCGCCGCCGACACGTGGACCACGCTCTTCGCGATGAAGGACGAGCAGCTCAAGCCCATCGCCCAGGAAGACCGGCCCACGATGCTGGCGCTCTCCGGCCGCAAGCCCGTCTCGCGGATCGTGTGGATGCAATGCGGGCATCGCGACTGGAAGCGCATGCACGTGACGGTCTTTCCGCTCATCGGCGAGCGGCGCCAGTTCCTCGGCGCGCAGATGATCTTCTGGGAAATCTGAGTGCAAGTCACCCTGTGGGGCACCCGCGGCTCCCTCGCCACGCCCGGCCCGGAGATGGCGCGATACGGAGGAAATACTTCGTGCGTGGGCGTGCTCGGGCGCGAGGGCACGATTCTGGTGCTGGACGCGGGCACGGGCATCCGCCGCCTGGGCACGACGATTGCGCCCTCCGTGCGCCGCATCGACATCCTCCTGACGCACTTGCACATGGACCACATCCAGGGGCTGGGATTCTTCGCGCCGCTCTATCGTCCCGACCTCGAGGTGCACATCTGGGGCCCCGGCACCGCCGCGCTGAGCCTGGAGGCGCGCCTCATGCGCTATCTTTCGCCGCCGCTCTTTCCGGTGAGCCTTTCCGAATTGCCGTGCAAGCTGACCTTCCACGATCTCGCCACGGGCGTCGCGGAAATCGGCGAGTTCCGCGTCTCGTCGGTGCTGGTGTGCCACCCCGGCCCGACGGTGGGATATCGCATCGCGGAGGCGGGCGGGGGCACCATGACCTACCTTCCCGATCATGAGCCGGCGCTCGGACTGCTCAAGTTTCCGCAGCTGCCGCGCGCATGGACTTCGGGTGCGGAGCTCGCCGCCGACGTGGATCTCCTGATTCACGATTCGCAGTACAGCAGCGCCGAATACTCGGGCCACTGCGGATGGGGACACAGCTCGCTTCACCAGACGCTCGCCTTCGGGTCGCTGGTCGAGGTGAAGCACCTGGTGCCGTTCCACCACGATCCCGGCCATACCGACGCCGATCTCGACCTCATGATGGCGCAGGCCGTCGATGAGATGAAGCCCGCCTATCGCGTCTCGCCTGGAATCGAGGGCACGACGTTCGAGCTTTGAGAGGTAATGTCGCCCTCTCGTCCCGACGCAGGAGGGCACCATGAAACTTCGCCTATTTCATTTCCCGTTCCTTTTCGCCCTCGCCGTCCATGGTCCCGCGCAGGCGCACGACGACGATTCCCAGGCCGGCACGCTGGGCAAGGTGAACTTCCCCACCAGCTGCGATCCGAAGGTGCAGCCGGCCTTCGAGCGCGGCGTCGCGATGCTGCATTCGTTCTGGTACAGCGCCGCCGAGGCGACCTTCCGCGACGTGCTGAAGCACGATCCCCAATGCGCGATCGCCACCTGGGGAATCGCATCGATCCTCATGTCGAACGCGCTGGCCGGGCAGGGCGCATCGCCCAAGGGCGCCGAGCTCGCGCAGGCGGCGATCGACGAGGGGCGGCGCATCGGCGCGAAGACCGAGCGCGAGCGTGACTACATCGAAGCCGTCGCCGCCTATTACAAGGATTTCGCGGCGCGTTCCGAGAAGCAACGGCAGGTCTCGCGCGCCATGGCCTACGAGGTGCTCGCCCAGCGCTACCCCGCCGACGACGAGGCGCAGATCTTCTACGCGCTCTACCTCGCCGGGACGCAGACGCAGGCCGACCAGACCTACGGGGCCTACCTGAAGGCGGCCGCGATTCTCGAGGAGGAATTCAAGAAATACCCGGACCATCCGGGCGTCGCGCACTACCTGATCCACAGCTACGACGCGCCGCCCATCGCCGAGAAGGGGCTCGTCGCCGCGCGCCGCTACGCGAGCATCGCGCCCGCGGCGCCGCACGCGCTGCACATGCCCTCGCACATCTTCACGCGCGTGGGCTCGTGGCAGGAATCCGTCGACACCAACGCGCGCTCGATGCGCGTGGCCCGTGCGGGTGGAGACATCGACGAGGCTTATCACGCGGTGGACTACATGGTGTACGCGTACCTGCAGCTCGCGCGCGATGCCGACGCTCGCAGCGTCATCGACGACGCGATGAAAGTGGCCGGCGCGAGCCCGCGCTTCACCGCGCCGTACGCCATGGCCGCGATGCCGGCACGCTACGCCCTCGAGCGCGGCGCGTGGCAGGAGGCGGCGAAGCTGCAGCCGCCGGGAAGCACCTATCCATTCGTCGAGGCCATCACATATTACGCGCGGGCGATCGGCTCGGCGCGCAGCGGCGACGTGGCAGCGGCCCGCAAGGACGCCGAGCAGCTCGAGACCTTCCACAACGCGTTAATCGCCGCGAAGAACACCTACTGGGCCACCGAGGTCGAGATCCAGCAACTGGCCGCGGCCGGATGGATCGCGCTGGGTGAAGGCAAGGCCGACGAGGCGCTCAAGTTCATGCGCGCGGCGGCGGATCTCGAGGATCGCAACGAGAAGCACATCGTGACGCCAGGCCGCGTCGTTCCGGCGCGCGAGCTGCTGGGCGAGATGCTCCTTGAGGTGAAGCAGCCCGAGGCGGCGTTGAAGGAGTTCGAGGCCTCGCAGCGCCGAGAGCCCAATCGCTTCCGCAACTACCTGGGATCCGCGCGCGCCGCGGACATGGCGGGCGACCGGACGAAGGCGGCCGCCTACTATCAGAAGCTCATCGCGCTTGCGAAGAATTCCGACTCCGAGCGGCCGGAACTGGCGAGAGCGAAGAAGTACGCGCAGTCGTGAGGGGGTTCGCCGGGCTGGTTCGGGCGAGCCTCGCCGTCGCGGCGATCGCGACCTTCACCCCTGTCGCCACCTTCGCGCCGATCGCCGCCGCCGATCCCTTCGAGGCGAATCCCGACCTCGCCACGCGCGACGAGGATTTCGCGGCGGGCAAGAAGGCGATCGAGAAGAAGGATTGGGCGGAAGCCGCGCGGCTCTTCACACTCTCGGAGCGGCGCAATCCCGACTCCGCGGACCTGCAAAACTACCTCGGGTATGCGTACCGCAACCAGAAGCAGTTCGACCTCGCGTTCAAGCACTACGAGCGCGCGATCGAGCTCGACCCGCGCCATCGCGGCGCGCACGAGTACATCGGCGAGGCCTACCTCATGACGGGGAACCTCGCGGGCGCGGAAAAGCACCTCGCGGCGCTCAAGGAGATCTGCCTGCTGCCCTGCGAGGAGCTGAAGGACCTCGAGCGCGCCGTCGCGGAGTACCGGCGCGGGAAATAGAGCTTCTTACGCCAGCATGCGGAGGTTCGAGGCGGCAGGGCCCTCGGGACGGATCTCCACTTCGTATTCCACACGCTGCGTGGGCTTCAACTTCTTCACGCCGGGCGTGCGGATCGCGGATTGATGCACGAAGATCGGCGGGCCGCCGAGATCCGGCGTGATGAGGCCGAAGCCTTTGGCGTCATTGAACGACCTGACGACGCCCGTGACGATCTTCGCGGCTTCGGTCATCAGACAGGCCGAATCTTGGAAGCGGCGGGGCCCTTGGCGCCCTGGGTGGCTTCGTACTCCACCTTCTGGCCTTCCTTGAGCGACTTGAAACCCGTTCCCTGGATTTCCGAATGATGGGCGAAAAGATCCTTGCCGCCATCGTCGGGGGTGATGAATCCGAAACCTTTAGCGTCGTTGAACCACTTGACGGTACCTGCAGCCATCTCGATTTCCTTCCTGCTTTGTTCATGGGTGGGAATGCGATTGTACGCGCCCTGCGAATCCCTGCCGGGTTCGATAGCGCACAGATGGATTTACGGAACTTCCGTAAGCTGACGGATCGAAGTGGAACCGAGGTATTTTCGTGCACGTCATTCCCAGGATCACCATGGCGCTGGCGGCAATTTTGTCGCTCGCGGCCTGCAATACGCTTCCCACGATCGAGCCCGGCGCGGCACCGGACTCCGGGCCCGCGCACCTCGAAGGCACGCGCGGGCGCCTTTCGGCGCAGCAGAGCAAGGCCGTCCTGGCGCGGCTCGAAAGCCGCAGCCCGCTGACGAGCATCTTCGACCGCCACCTCGCGCGCGAGGAGGCCATCACCGGCACGCCCCTCACCGTCGGCAACAAGGTCGTCCTGCTGCAGAACGGCCCCGCCACCTACAAGGCGATGCTGGCGGCGATCGCCTCGGCGAGGGACACCGTCAACATGGAGAGCTACATCTTCGAGGAAGACGAGGTCGGCGCGCAATTCGCCGACGCGCTCATCGCGAAGCAGTCACAGGGCGTGCAGGTCGCGCTCATCTACGACAGCTTCGGGTCGAACGGCTCGTCGGCGGAATTCTTCAAGCGCCTCACCGACGGCGGCGTCCTGGTGGTCCAATTCAATCCGCTCAATCCGCTCGCGTCGAAAAAGCTCTGGCAGCTCAACGAGCGCGATCACAGGAAGCTCCTCATCGTCGACGGGAAGACCGCGTTCGTGGGCGGCATCAACATCACCAGCGTGTACTCGGCGGGCACCGCCAGCTCCTCCGACTCGAGGAAGAACAAGGTCGGCGGTGGCGCGCCGTGGCGCGATACCCATCTCCAGGTGCGAGGCCCGGTAGTC